>CAXYUU010000469.1:0-2912 GCA_964292015.1 uncultured Acetobacteroides sp. | reverse complement strand
TAGACTCGGCAATCAACCACATATCGCGTTTTATCTCCAATAATCAGTATGATTTGCTGGCTACATACAGGCAACCCGAATACCACTACCTCGGAGAATTACAGGCAGCCTTCCAAACGTACGAGAATAGCTTTATTGAACTCCAAAACTACCTAGCAACGGGCATTTACCTTCGTAAATACGATCTGCTAAAAAAGGAGCTAACGCTTTCGGAAAGGATGCTGACCAATACGCTTGAGCAAAAAAGCCTACAGGAGAAAGACCTTGACATTGCTGCAGGTGAATATGCGGTAAATAGGAAGCTCTTCGATCAAAAGGTAATTGCCCTACTCGAGCTTAAGAATATCGAAAGTAAGTATCTTGGAAAAAAGAGTACGGCAAAGCAAATGGAGTCATCGGCAATTAGCCAGCAAGGATCTGTAATCTCCAAGAAAAAGGAGATGATGGAGATGGAGAGTCAGATATCAAATAAAAAAACGGTATTTATTCAAACGCTTAATACGCTAAAAGCAGAGATTGAAAAGTGGAAGAACACCTACCTTCTAGTTGCACCAACAGCCGGCAGCGTTACCTTTTCGAAGCTTATACAGGAGGGGCAAAACTTCAAGGCAGGCGAGGAACTTTGCTATATTTCGCCCAATAGGAATAGCTATAGCGGAGAAATACAGTTTTCGCAGTATGCGCTCGGGAAGGTAGCCGTTGGCCAAAAAGTAAAGGTTAAGTTCACAGCATACCCCTATCAAGAGTTTGGCATTGTTGAAGGAAGAGTATCGTACCTTTCAAAAATCCCAGTAAACGACAGCCTATTTGTTGGTAGAGTTTCATTCGATAAGGGGCTAGTAACGAACTATCGTAAAAAACTATCCTGCAAGGTAGGTATGACCGCAAATGCTGAGATAATTACAAAAGACAGAAGGTTAATTGAACGTTTCTTCAACAACCTTCGTGGGGCATTTCAGTAGTATTCCCTTAAAAAGAGCGCCTTTCGGTGCTCTTTTTTCTTTTTCTGATTATGTATTATATCTTTGCGTCTCAAATTATAAGACATCTCGTAATGAAGCTCACCATAGGTCACAAAGCCACTCTGATAATTATTGCCATCCTACTTATCGACCAGCTAATTAAAATATGGATTAAGACCCACATGATGCTGGGCGAGTCGTATAGTATTTTTGGCGATTGGTCGTTTATCCACTTCACCGAGAATTACGGAATGGCGTTTGGCCTAGAGTTCTGGGGCAAGGCGGGCAAGATTGTTCTTAGCCTCTTCCGCATTGCAGCGGTTGTGGCAATTGGCTACTACATGCACCACCTTATTCGTACTAAAAAAGCAACCAACGGCTCCATCGTCGGCCTTGCGTTAATTATGGCAGGTGCCCTTGGCAACATTCTCGATAGCGCCTTCTACGGACTGGTCTTCAACGACTCGTGGGGCCAAATAGCCCAATTCTTACCCCAAGGTGGTGGTTACGCCAGCTTCCTTCATGGTAGGGTGGTAGACATGTTCTACTTTCCCCTAGTTCAAGGAGCATTCCCCAACTGGTTCCCGGTTTGGGGTGGCGAAGAGTTTATCTTCTTCCGCCCGGTGTTTAACTTTGCCGATGCATCAATTTCGGTAGGGGTTGTTTACATTCTTTTGTTTCAACGCAAGCTGTTTGCCCAGGATTAATCTAAAATCACCTAGCACAATATACGCTTCATCATATTATATAGAAAAGCCTCCTTTGTTAAAGGGGGCTTTTTCTATTCTCCCCCTGCCGACATGGTGAGTAGTGTAGCCCCAAACATTCGCAGGCAGCAACACCTGCCCGACAGCTGGATGGTTTCACGTCACATCTCGCCCTAAAAAGTGTACCTTTAACTAGAAAGTTGAAAGTTTTAATCAATTTTAGAACTCTAGGAATCAATATTTACCCTACTTTTGAACAGTTTTAATTCATGTTCAACACATCGCCTTGAAGGAAGTAGCAACCATAACCAAAGATGAACAGCGTGAGGTAATCATACGCGCAGCTACGGCTGTATTTACGAAGTGTGGATACAAGAAAACAACGCTCGAATCTATTGGCCAGTCGATGGGTAAGGTGAAAAGCTTTTTTTACTACTACTTCAAGAATAAGGAGGAGCTATTTGAGGCCGTTATCGATAACGAAATCAACCAGCTCCGCAACGAATTCGAGCATATTCTCACATCGAATATGTCGGCAAGCCAAAAGTTGGAGAGGTACACCAAGAAACGGATGTCGCTCGTTTTTCAGCTGGCCAACTACTTCGACCTGATAAGTAATGGGGTGCTCATTAACCCATCGTTTACCGAAAAGCTACGCTACAAGTACGATGAAAAGGAGGTTGAGCACATCAGCATGATTTTAAGACAGGGAGCAGAGGAGGGAGAGTTTCACATTACCGATGTTAACCTGGTTTCGTTAGCCCTTTTTACGGTGCTTAAAGGTCTCGAAATACCGCTGTTTACCAGCAACGAAAACCTAACCGACATTAACCAGCGCATCGACAATTTGCTTTCGATAATTTTTAATGGAATACGATCAAAATAGAGGTACAACTATGAGGAGGACCGCAGTATTTTTGGTACTTACGGCATGCAGCTTGGCAACAATAGCCCAAACACCAACCACACCACTTACACTAGACCAGTGCCGCCAAATGGCAATGGAGCACAACAAGGGAATTCAAATCTCGGGAGCAAAAGTAGAGGCCGCCGATGCCATAAAGATGGCAGCAAAGTCGCAGTACTTTCCTAACATCGGCTTTACCGGATCGTTCCTACACTCCAGCATCGACCTGCGGCTCCTTAGCGAGGATAAGATGCTGCCTGTTGGCATTATGAATGAGGGGGAGTTTAGCTTTGATTTTCCCGATCCTGCAAAAGGCAAGCTAACATCGAACGGCCT
>CAXYUU010000468.1:0-2914 GCA_964292015.1 uncultured Acetobacteroides sp. | reverse complement strand
CTATTTTTTTTTCGAGACCCCAAGTCAACTTATTCAGCTACCAAGGTAACCGCATTTAAAATCCCCAAAGTTTGTCTCTGTAATTATGGTCTAATGCGGCATTTATGCGTTTTGCTCATTGGCTAGTTTTTTTGGAGTGTTTTCCACCACTATCAATGTCGGTTTGTGATGATACGGGTTGCCACAGCAGCACTATATCAGAGCCCCGATTCACCATCTCGCCTTATACAAAACAGGTAAAAAAATAAGGCCGCCTCATTTCGAGACGGCCTGTTTCCAAAAATCACGAAAAAACACAACTCCCGATACTACCACCAAATGGTATAGATGGTGGTAAGTACCAGCACAATTATGATAGCGGCTACTTTAAACCCACGAGTGGTGGTAAATAGCTCGGTTGATAGCACTATCGACTTCTTGCTGCTGGTCGACTTTTCGACTAGCGCGCTAACGACCATAACCATCACGCATAGGATAAAGACGATACCCATCCTATCCATAAACGGTAGCTCGGGCATACCCCACTTTAGCAGTAGCGAGAAGGCAAAAGTACCGAAGGCGGCCAGCAGAGCACCGTTGGCCGTTGCCCGTTTCCAGAAGAAGCCCAGCAGGAAGATGGCCAGCGCCCCGGGACTCACAAAGCCCGTAAACTCCTGTATAAACTGGAACGCCTGATCGAGGTTCTGCAGCATGATGGCAACAGGAAAGGCCACCACCAGCGCAACGGCTGCCGAGATACGACCCGTTAGCACCAAATTCTTTTGCGAGGCCTTTTTGTTAAAGTACGACTGGTAGATATCCATGGTAAAGATGGTGGAGATGCTGTTAAGCATACCCGCTACCGCTCCTACAATGGCCGCCACCAGTGCGGCAAAGGCTAATCCCTTAACACCGGTTGGTACGATGTTGTACAGCAACCAGGGGTATGCCTCGTCGGACTTACCGATGTCGGCTTGCATGGCGTAGGCCACAATACCCGGTATTACCACGATAATTGGCAGCAGCAACTTGAGGAAACCGGCAAACACCAACCCCTTTTGCGCCTCGCCAATACTCTTGGCCGCCAGCGCACGCTGAATGATAAACTGGTTACATCCCCAGTAGTAGAGGTTGGCAACCCACATACCGCCCAGCAGCACGCTGATTCCCGGAAGATCCATGTAGGCATCCTTTACCCCTCCGTTGCCATCGGGGATCATCGTTTTACTCTTGGTCAGAATCATATCAAAATGCTCGGGAGCCACCTTGGTAAGCTTTATAAAACCGTCGATGGCGCTGGTACCGCCAAACGCCTTTAGGGCCACGTAGCTGGTAACAAGTCCACCGCCAATAAGGAAGAACACCTGCACCACATCGGTAACGGCAACCGCCTTAAGCCCGCCACCAATGGCAAACGAGGCGGCAAGTAGGCCCAATCCGATAATACCAATCCACAGCGGATCCACCACCATACCGGCAATTAGCACGTTCTGTCCGGCAAAGAGCACGTTCTTTACCGTAAGCGCCCCCAGATAAAGAATGGATGAGAGGTTTACAAACACGAACACCACCAGCCAGAAGATGGCCATCACGCTCTTTACGCGGCCATCGTAGCGCTGCTCGAGAAACTGCGGCATGGTGTAGATGCCCGACTTCAGGAAGATGGGCAGGAAGAAGACCGCGACAATAATTAGGGTAGCAGCCGCCATAAACTCGTACGAGGCGATACCCATACCCAGCGCGTAGCCCGAACCCGACATGGCAATAAACTGTTCTGCCGAGATGTTGCTCGCAATGAGCGATGCCCCAATAACCCACCAGCTAAGACTCTTGCTGGCGATAAAGTAGTCGGCCGCATCGCGTTCCTCCCCCTTCTTGCGGCGCGAAACCCAAAGGCCTACGCCCACAATGATAACGATGTACGCCACCAGAATGGCGTAGTCGATTGTTTGAAATGACATGGTATTTTGCTTATTAATTATTTACTTAAAACTAGATGGGAGATATGAGATTCTAGAAGTTAGATAGTAGAAAGGTAGTTTCAGGTAACTACTGAAATAGCCTCTTTAACGTCATACTTCTCTTGCTTCAAATCCCTTACGTTTAACTCCCGATTTCCTGATTCCCGATGGCTGCACCATCGGCTGGTATACATCGCCCCTTCGGGGCTTGGAAATGTTGGTGGCTAATCCGTTGACTTCTCTGACTTCAATATTCTTCCTATAACTTCGTTTAACTTCTGAAATAACTTCGTCTACATTCTTCCGTCTATTTCCGTTTGACTTCTGAAATATCTTCTGAAATTACTTCGTTAAACGTCTTAAATATCCCCGTCTATTTCCGTCTAACTTCTGAAGCAGCTCCTTTAGCATCAACGCTCTTCCTCATAAACACCTTCTTCTCCACGCCGACACCCTTTATGGTTACCGAATTCCAGCCTTTGGGAAGGGTGCTGCTAACCTGAGTGATTCCTTTTGGGGTAATTTCCAATCCACCAAAGCCCATCATCACGGTTTGTAGAACGCCGCCAGCTCCGGTTAGGAAGTAGGGGTTGTCGCCACCTTTGGTTTCGGCAAGTACGCCGAATGGGGGAAGCATATTGGGCAGGTAGGCATCGTCGAAAAAGTGGCGAGCCTTATCGGCATTACCTGCTCTGCTGTATAGCAGCGAGAAGATGGCCTGAGTCATGGCAGGGGTGCCCTTTTCGGGAACACGTACCTCGTAGTAGGCCAAGTCCTTTTTAATCTGATTCATGTCGGTCACCTCCTTTAGCGGGTAGGCCAGCAGGTTAACATCCCCCTGCTTTATCTTTTCGCCAGCGTAGGTGCTGTGCTCGCGGGTAACGCCATCGGCAAACTTTTCGATGGTGATGCCATCGGCAATTTGCTCCCAATCCTTACAGGATTTTGCGCCAAACAGCTTGGCAGGTGCTGCG
>CAXYUU010000467.1:0-2916 GCA_964292015.1 uncultured Acetobacteroides sp. | reverse complement strand
TGCTTGTTAATAATCGAGTACACAATTTTAGATTCAATCTCGTCGATACTGTTTGCCCTGGTGATGTAAACCAGATGCGTTGCATGCTTGGGGATCGTTTTATCTAACGATATATCGTGCAGTAGCGAGATGTACGGCTTTATCTTAATAAACATCAGGAAGCTGTTCTTTACCTTCCGTCCGTTAAACCAAACGTACATGATGGTAATGAACACCGATGCCATGGCAACCGAAAACCATCCACCATGCATAAACTTCGATAGGGTGGCATAAAGGAAAACGCCTTCGATAGTCAGAAATACGGCCAGAAAAACACCGATAAATAGCTTGTTCACCTTTTTAATGTTCAACCACATCGACATTAGGAATGTGGTGGAGAGCATCGTAAGGGTAATGGCTAATCCATATGCCGCCTCCATGTGGCTCGAGCTTTGGAAGTAGATCACAACAAACAGGCAGAATGCCCATAGCATCCAGTTGATTGACGGAACGTACACCTGCCCCTTAACATCCGATGGGTAGCGCAGCTTTTGACGGGGCCAAAAGCGTAGCGATATTGCCTCGCTTATCAGCGTAAACGATCCGCTAATAAGGGCTTGACTGGCAATAATAGCCGCTGCGGTTGATATGATAATACCCGGTATGATAAACCAGGTTGGCATAAGCGAGTAGAATATGCTCGGAACCTTATTAAACATCGCGGGATGTTCTAGCACCCAAGCACCCTGTCCCATATAGTTTAGGATGAGCGTTACCTTAACAAAAGCCCACGACCAACGAATATTCTTGACTCCAACGTGTCCCATATCGGAATAGAGCGCCTCGGCACCAGTGGTGGCCAAAAAGACGGCTCCCATCAAAAGAATGGCACCTGGGTAATCGCGAAGAAGAACATAACCGTAGTAAGGGTTAAGCGACCGTATAACTTCGGGATGGTGAAGTATCTGATTTGTTCCCAGAACGGCCAGCATGGTAAACCAGCCAAGCATAATTGGGCCAAACGATCGACCCAGAAATTTAGTTCCAAACTGCTGAAGCAAAAATATGGCGGTAATAATACCAATAACAATTGGTACAACCGGTAGCGATGGGTTTACAACAGTAAGTCCTTCCACTGCTGTGGTAACCGTAATTGCCGGCGTTATAATACCATCGGCCAGCAGGGCACTCCCCCCGATAAGAGCCAGCAGGTAAGCCTTAGGGGCTCGTCGACGGATAAGAGCAAAAAGCGAAAAGATACCCCCTTCGCCCTTGTTATCGGCCTTTAGGGTAAAGGTTACATACTTAATGGTGGTAAGAATCGTCAGCGTCCATATTACCAACGAAATTGCGCCGTATATATATTCCGGCTTCAGTACGGTTAGTCCACTTGTAATTGCTTTAAAGGTATACAACGGTGAGGTACCGATATCGCCATACACAATACCCAACGTTATTATCAAGCCAGAAAGAGAGAGCTTAATTCCATGATTTTTCTGAGAATCCATATATTTTAATTTCCAAAAATGTGGCGATGAAAAAATAATTAAAGACAACAGGACTACCTGTATTTAAAACTACACGAAAACTCGGCAAAAGTAGCTGCAAACCGGTGCCATTATTCCGCTAATGTAAAAATAGCTCATTATTTTACAATCATTTAATAAAGAGCATACAATATTAGATTTGAGATTTGAGACATTAGATGTTAGACTTGAGATAGCCCCGTCTAACATCTAATGTCTCATATCTAATTACAAATAAATATGGCTCCCGGAAAACAAATCCGAGAGCCATTATGGTTGTATAATCCGGTAAAATTTACACTAGCTGAGCGATTTGCGCCTCAATGGCCACAATCTTCGAAAGGGCATCGGCCTCCTTCTTACGCTCGGCATTTACCACCGCTTCGGGTGCACTTCCCACAAACTTCTCGTTCGAAAGCTTCTTCTGAACCGAATTTAGGAATCCACGTGTATAGTCGAGCTCGGTATTTAGCTTCTTGAGCTCCTCCTCCACATCGAGCTTATCGCCTAGCGGAACGTAAAACTCGGTGGTTTTAACGAGGAACGACGATGCGCCATCTACCTTTTCGGCAGTTTCGCTAACTGCGGTTAGATTTCCGAGCTTAACGATTAGGCTGATTGCCGAGGCATCCATCTCGCCGTTGTAGAATAGCTCCAAGCTGTCCTTTTGTGGGATGTTCTTCTCCTTACGAATGGTACGCAGGTTGGCAATTACCTCCTTGGTAAACTCAACATCGGCCAGTAGCGCTTCGTTGTACTCGCCAGCCTTTGGCATTTGCTCCATCATGATGCTTTGTCCATCGGTGCGCTCGGCTAGGTAGTGCCAAATCTCCTCGGTGATGAACGGCATAAATGGGTGAAGCAGCTTAAGCATCTTATCGAAGATTTCGAGCGTTGCCTCGTAGGTCTTTACATCGATTGGCGAACCGTAAGCCGGCTTAATAAGCTCGAGGTACCATGCCGAGAACTCATCCCAAAAGAGCTTGTAAATTTGCATTAAAGCCTCGGAGATACGGAAGCTGTCGAACTGATCGTCAATTTCCTTGATGCTCCTATTCAGAAGGCTGTTGTACCACTCGATGGTTACCTTGGCGTATTCGGGCTGCTCGATATTGCTATCGACATTCCAGCCTTGAACTAGGCGGAAGGCGTTCCATATTTTGTTTCCGAAGTTACGTCCCTGTTCGGGTAGCGAGTCGTCGTATGGCAGGTCGTTACCGGCTGGCGACGAAAGCAGCATGCCCAGGCGGATGCCATCAGCGCTATACTTTTCGATAAGCATCAGCGGATCGGGCGAGTTACCCAACGACTTCGACATCTTGCGGCCCAGCTTATCGCGAACGATTCCCGTTAGGTAAACGTTCTTGAATGGCGCCTTGCCCTCCCACTCGTATCCGGCAATAATCATACG
>CAXYUU010000466.1:0-2927 GCA_964292015.1 uncultured Acetobacteroides sp. | reverse complement strand
TTTTACCCGTGAGGTTTAGACGCTTTAGCTATCATTTAGGTTACAAAAGTAGGGAAGTTGGGCAAAATCACAATTTTGGAGGGTGATGGGGGAGGTTAGCTTGCACGGAGATCTTTACTGGCGTAAAGCAGGCAGGGCAAAGGATGCGTCGAACTGCGATTTGTTCTAGCTGTAAGGATGGTAGGTGGTAACGTATGTCGTAGTAGCATGATATTGTCGGCTAGCCGTACGCGGTGGTAATAGGCCGATGTTCAGGATCAATTAACCCTCATCGAATAGATCAGGATGCGCTGTACCTCAATGTCTACAGGATGAATTGCGAGGTTTTTTTCAAAATCGGCCCGAAATCCCGTTTATTTTGCCTTATCTTTGCTGCGTCTATCGGGGGTGCCTTAATATTACGGGCTGAGATTACACCCTTTAACCTGATCCAGGTAGTGCTGGCGTAGGGAGTAAAGCGATTTCTTGTTAAAACATTTCCCCCTTTTAATCATTTTTATTGGCGTTACTAGCGCCCAATGTTTAATTATTAAAAGATTTTCTATGCGCAGAATTAGCGTATTTCTAACACTCATTTTTGTTTCGATGGCCCTCTTCTCGTGGGCAAATGGTAAGGACGGTAAAGCTATTTCGGGAACCGTGGCCGGTGTTAATGGCGCTCCGCTTATTGGCGCAACGCTACAGCTCGTTGGCTCGGGTAAAGGCGCTACCACCAACGAAAGGGGCATCTACCGAATTGGCAACGTACGCCTGGGCGCGTACACGTTAAAGGCCAGCTTTATTGGTTACAAGTCGCAGGAGGTAAAGGTTGATGTTAAGGAGAATGTAACCCTTAACCTAACCCTCGAGGTGCAGAATGTGCTGGGCGACGAGGTGGTAGTTTCGGCTACTCGCGCGTCAAAGCGCACCGCATTGCCGTTGACCCATATGAAGACCTATGAAATTAAAAAGGTGAACACCGGCGGCGATGTGGCGCAGATTTTTGAGCTAACCCCATCGTTTGTATCCACCACCGAAAGCGGCATAGGCATTGGCAACACCAGCTTTAGCATCCGCGGAACTGATGCCTCGCGCATCAACGTTACCCTCGATGGTTTTCCTATTAATGATCCCGAGTCGCAGCAAGTTTTCTTTGTCGACATGCCCGACCTTACCTCGTCGGCAAGCAGCGTGCAGATACAGCGTGGGGTGGGAACCTCTACCAATGGTTCTGGTGCATTTGGGGCAACGGTAAACTTTCAAACCGGAGCGCTAAGCAACGAGCCGTATGCCGAAATTAACAACTACGTTGGCTCGTACAACTCGTGGAGAGGTAATTTCTTGGTAGGAACAGGTTTGATTAATAATCGTTTTAGCTTCGATGCAAGGGTGTCGCGTGCCAAGAGTGATGGCTATGTAGACAGGGCTACTTCCGACCATAAGTCGGCTGCTGTTTCGGGTACCTATTACGGCGATAAAAGCACGCTTAAGGCAAGCATTATTTATGGCGAGGAGCATACGGGTATTAGCTGGAATGGAGTGTCGAAGAGTATCCTTGATACTAATAGAACTTATAATCCTGCTGGTAAATATAAGGATAGAGAAGGAGTACGCCATTTTTACGATAATGAAACCGACAACTACAAAATGACGCACTATCTTGTGAACTACTCCTTGAGCTTATCCCCTAAGGCTAACCTTAATGTTGGTTTCTTTCTAACACATGGGGAGGGTTACTATGAGAATTATAAGGATAATAAAGAGTTTAAGGAATTTGGCTTGCCAAATATTATTTTCCAAAATGAGGCACGTGAAAAAAGTGACTTTATTACCCAAAAGTGGTTGGATAACGATAATCTTGGATCGACAATTACGCTTAACTTAAAGCCAACCTCTCTGGTCGATATTACTATTGGAGGCGCTGCAAGCCATTTTACCAACGATCACTTTGGTAAAATTAAGTGGACTGAGTTTAGTTACGGCCTTCCTGCCGACTACGAGTGGTACCGCAACAAGGCTACTAAGGACGATGCTAATATATTTGCCAAGGTAAATTGGCAGCTTGGCGAGCAATTTAGCATTTTTGCTGATGCTCAGTACCGCAATGTTGGCTATAAGCTGAAAGGGATTGAGGACAATTTTTCGAACATTACCCAAAACCACTACTTCAACTTTGTCAATCCAAAAGTCGGTGCTTTTTATACCATCAATGGGAATAGTAGTCTTTTTGCTTCTATCTCTGTTGCTAATCGTGAGCCTGGTAGAACCGATTATACCGATGGCATTAAGTCGGATAAAAAGTTAACCTCCGAACGGTTAGTAGACTATGAAGTGGGCTATAAGTTTGCCGGTAGTATCGCTAGCTTTGGGGTAAACCTTTACTACATGCGCTATAAGGATCAGCTGGTTTTGACCGGAATGCTCAACAATGTAGGTTCTCCAATTCGCGAAAACGTACCAAACAGCTACCGCGCAGGTGTAGAAGTAATGGCTGGAGTCAAGATTCTCGACAATTTGAATTGGGAGGGGAATTTTACCCTCAGCCGAAATAAGATCGAGAAGTTTACCTACCTGGTAGAGCGACACGAGAACCCAGATAATTATGATTATCTACCATCTAAGCCTTACTATATAGGAACTACAAATATTTCTTTTTCTCCAAATGTTATTGGTTCGAGCATTTTTGTTTTTGAACCTGTTAAGGAGTTGAAAATATCCTTTACCACGAAGTTGGTTGGTAAGCAATATTTGGATAACACGTCGCGAAGCGATAAAAAGTTAGACTCGTATTTTGTCAATAATCTTAAGGTTGGGTACGATTTTTCTGCCTTTGGAGTAAAGAATTTGGACTTTCAGATTGGAATAAACAACCTGTTTAATGGAAAGTACGCTGCTAACGGTTGGGTTTACCAAGCCGAATATAACGATGCATCGGGGTATGTAGATGT
>CAXYUU010000465.1:0-2936 GCA_964292015.1 uncultured Acetobacteroides sp. | reverse complement strand
GCCTAACATGGTGGCTGCATTTAGTACAGGCCTATATTTTTTTGCGATTAAATCGGCAATACGAAATGCAATTGCAGCTCTTTCAGTCCAAGGAATGGTCTCCCACTTCTTGCGAGCTTCTACGGCAGCTTCTATTGCCATATTTACCTCCTTTTCACCAGCCATGTGGTAGGTTGCCAGCACATGATTGTGATCGTGAGGCATTACCACTTTACCAATATTACCTGTGCGAATCTCTTTACCTCCAATAATTAGAGGGATTTCAATCTGCCTAGATGACATTTTCTCTAGTTCAGCAACCAAGGCTATCCTTTCGGGTGAATTTGGTGCATAGTTTAGAACTGGTTCGTTCTTCGGTTTTTCAAATTTAAATACAGAACTATTCATTTTGCGGTTGTATGTTTGTGTAGTTATCGAAAATCAAAGTTAAAAATTAAAAAATACGATCGTTACAATTATGCTCAAAAATATCGTTTTAAATTAAAATTTGCAGCTAATCCGACCGGTTGGGTATAACACATTCCACTACTAACTAGCACTTTCAATAACATATCAGATCAAAGAATCTTGAAATAGACTGCTCAATGACGGACTACAAATGTCTATAAATAGAACTTTCGTAGGTATCCATCTTCATTAAATGCATTCAAAAGCATAAAATTCTCCTTCACTTGCAAATATGCCCGACACCCAAGATCAAATTATATTTGTACACGACAGTAAACACTCGTTTTCTATATGCAAATATTTAGCAAATACGAGAAACAATCAGCTACAATGGGAATATATTTCCACCCAAAAATGTCCATTTAAATAATCTCCATGCAAAAGCACTCCAATAATTTATACTTTTGCAGCTGCAACGTAACTCTATAATTGTATATGAAAATTTCAACCCACTCTTTACTTGTTACAGCTCTCGCATTAGCCCTAGCATCATGCGTAAAAGAGGAATACGACATGAGCAAAATATCCTCCTCGGTTGATGTCAAATCGTCGATGGCATTTCCTATCGCCAGTGGCACCGTTACCTTGGAACAGCTTCTACCAAAGAACAACGATGCCAACAAGTACATCTACGTAGATAAGTACAACCTACTACATCTAATGTATAAGCAAACATTCGACTCCCTCACCTTTGGTAAGTATGCCAACATTGTAAAGAATGATCAACGCAACATCACCATTGCCTCGCAAGTTGGAATTTCGTTACCGGTAGGAACAAAACTAGCATCAGAAATAAGCTACAACTTTAGCGTTAGCCTAAACAGCCCCGACCAAACCATTGATGAGGCACTACTCGAAAGCGGATTGCTAACCTTAAACAATAGCACTTCGTTTACCAATGGAACGTACAGCTACATCATCAAAACAGAAAATATACGTAAACCCGACAATACCCCACTGGAAATTACGTTTACCCCCTCCAACACAAACCGCAGCACGAGCATAAACCTTTCGGGCTGCAAAATAAAACCTACACCCGACAACCAAATTCTATTTAATGTAAAGTACAGCATTACTAAGCTTGCGGGAACTAGCACCACCGAAAATATCACCCTGGGGGTTGGACTAAATGCCATCCAAATAAAAGAGTTGATCGGCAATTTAGGGCAGATCAACATCCCCCTTCTCAACAACTCGCTTCCGCTAGACTTTAGCGATATGGTTGATAACACTGGTGATTTCGATATAAAAGATCCGAAGATAAAGTTGATGTTTAGAAATCAAGCCGGTCTTCCTTTTTCATTTATCCATAATGGAGTAACGGCCGTAAGAGATAATCAGGTCTATAATATTACCGGTTTACCATCGCCTATAACTATTTTTGCTCCGGCATTTGGTGTCGAAAAGGAAAAGTTAAGCGAGGCCGCAATCGATCAAGCTTCGAATATCGTTAGCGTTCTGGCTAAGTTTCCAAAGAAATTGACCTTCAATGGTAGTCTAACAGCAAATCCAAGCAGCATTACCCCTCCCGTCAAAAACAGAATAAATGCAAAGGATAAGCTCTATGTTAGTGCCGAAGCAGATCTTCCTCTCAACGTAAGGCTGTCAAAAGTTATCCTTGAGGAAACAAGCGAGTGCGATTTTTCGAGTATTGTTAAAGATTCGAAGAGCATCGATCAGATGCGACTGCAATTTCAATTCAAGAATGGATTCCCTTTCGGATTGGATGTTACCGCTGTTATTGTGGATGCCACAGGAAAAGAGCTCGACAATGTATTTACCACGGCATTTAACTTAAAGCCGGGAGCAATACAAGGTTCGACAATCGTAGCAACCGAATCTAAAATAGACGTCACCTACAATCAGTCACGCATTCAGCAGCTGAAATCGGGCGACCGAATCATATTTAAGATGACCGCCAATACGGCAGGAAGCAGTACCGTCAAACTTCTTTCCTCTCAAAAGATGGACATTAAAGTTGTTGGATTTATTCAGGCAAACCTCAACAATCTCTAATTCAACAATACATAACTTAAGTCGTGATGAGAAAAATTCTTTTTACCATTATAGCCGCAGCAACACTTATTGGCGCTAAGGCACAGGACAAGACCCTTTACTACATGACAAGGGTTCCACAGTCGTCGTTTTTAAACCCGTCTACGAACCCGGAGTTCTCCTCCTATGTTGGTATTCCAGGGCTATCGAACATGGCCATTTCTTACAACAACTCATCGTTTTCGTTTGTCGATATTCTCAAAAAAGGAAGTGGACTACAAAAGGATTCGCTGGTGTTCGATGTTAATGGGCTTGAGAAAAATTTAGGCAAAACCAACTTCATTCGCTTCGATGCCAATGTCGATTTGCTGTCTTTTGGCTTTAGGGTAAACAGCTACTATGGCAGCTTCAAGCTTTCGTCGAAAACTTCATCTGGCTCTTGCTACCCCCAAAGTCTTCTCAGACTAAAAAACGGAAACTACCAATTCGGCAAC
>CAXYUU010000464.1:0-2938 GCA_964292015.1 uncultured Acetobacteroides sp. | reverse complement strand
TTGATGCTGTTACCCCGGGCCACAACTTTTAGCTTAGGAAAATAGCCGACTATCTTACTGTAAAAAACATTAGCAGGACCGTACAGCTCTACGGTGTCAACCCCCTCTACTAGAATAAGTTTTTCTATGGTCATGTACTAAAAAGCACGAAGTTTGTAATGATCCAAAGTTAGCAATTCCGAAAACATATACTTAGGCGACACCGTTTAATTGTTTTAATTACGGCAGCAGGAACCGCTGTCACCCCCTCCCCTTCGCAGATGGTTGACAATCGGCTACCAACCACCCTATATTTGCCCCTACAAAGCACACTAAAACACACTACAATGAGCGACAATCTTTTTAAAAAGTGGCAGATTAAGAAAGGGATGGTAGGAACAGTACTACATGCGCCTCCCGAATTTGAGCGTTTCGTGATGAACTTAACGGATAGCGGCTACACTCCAGCATCCGAAGAAGCCGACTTTACGATTTGCTTCGTTACCAACGAAGACGAGGTGCTGAGCGTCATCCCCGCGGTATACGATATGAAAATAGACGGGCTGCTTTGGATGGTGTACCCCAAAAAGGAGTCGGGCATAAGGTCAGCCATCAGCAGAGATTCGGGCTGGGGGCACCTGCACGATATCGGCTACAAGAGCGTCGCCATCATATCGGCAAACGACAGCTGGGCGGCTCTTCGATTTAGAAGTACAAGCTTTATTAAGTCGGCAAAGCAGGCTAAAGCTGCCGAATAAATTCGTCGACCATCTTTCGAATTGATAAAATACCAATTTCTTCGAGGATAATATCTTGAGGATAAACCCAAACATACCCGCACACATCATCGGCGGGCTTCAGGTGCTCATAGTCGCGAAGGGTGCAAACAAAAGCCGCATCGTTGGTAAAAACGGTGAGCCCGCTATACAAATACCGGTTAGGGTACGATTTTACATACCTATAGCCCAAAACATCGGCATCTAGCTCCTCCTTAATTTCGCGAACTAACGCCTCTTCCGACGACTCATCGGCCCCCACAAAGCCTCCTGGAAGGTCTAACGTTCCCTTTAACGGATCGAGCCCCCTACGCGTAAGCAACAGCCGACCACTCCCATCCAGTATTAGCGCCGCCACCGACGATGCCGCATTGTAGTAAAAACAGAATCCGCAAGATTCACATTTTAACGAGTTATCGTTTTGTGGAATAAAATGGTTCGAGCCACACTTTGGACAGAACTTAAAAACTTGGTAAGGATGCGTTACGTGCATTGCAGTTACAGATTTAGCGCAAAATTAGCAATTATATACCAATGTCGATAAGCGAAGCGGTGCCCATTTTAAGATATTCGACGTTAGATCGTAGGTAGTAGAAGCACGTATGAAGATAGCAGGCCTGATAGTCCCAATACCTGGTTAGCTGTAACCGTTTTAAAGATGGACGAATAGCGAGGAAACCGAATTTGAGGCACGAACATTTCCATACTATCCACTTTAACCTACCTAAAAACGGTAAACATGCGCATGTTATCCACGCAAACCTGCCAAAAAATCCATAACATGCGCATGTTTTCCATTTCAGACTGCCAAAAAGTCAGCAACATGCGCATGTTACCCATTTTTACCTCCCGAAAATGCTAAACATGCGCATGTTTTCCATTTAAACCTGCCAAAAAATCCGTAACATGCGCATGTTTTCCATTTCAGACTGCCAAAAGTCGGCAACATGCGCATGGTACCCATTTTTACCTCCTAAAAACGCTAAACATGCGCATGTTTTCCATTTAAACCTACCAAAAACCGATAACATGCAAGAGGTTACCCTATTTTACCTCCCAAAAATTGGGGATAGCCTAGCATTAACCGTCGGAATGTAGCCATACGAAAGAGGGGCTTTCTAAGAGGTTAAACCTCCTAAAAAACCCCTCCGTATTCTATTTACAATGTTCTATATGAAGTAGTCGTACCTTACAAAGCACTCGATTGCCTGATATTCGGGCATCCCGAGCTTGTCGTACAGGTCGGCAGTGGCATGATTGCGGTCTTCCGAACGTTGCCAAAACTCACGAGGATCCTTTCCTGGGAAGGGCACCATATCCTTTTGCGACTGGTGACGGTAAATTGCCAACCGCTTAATCTTTACCTCCTCGGGACTCAACGGAACGGCCATGTCTACCATGTCTAAATCCCACTCCATCCAAGCTCCACGGTAAAGCCAAATCCGGCAATCCTTAAACCAAGCCTCATTTTTGAGCTGCTTGCAGGCCTCTATAACCGTTTCAATGCACACCTTATGCGTTCCATGAGGATCGGCTAAATCGCCAGCTGCATAAATTTGATGAGGTTGAAGCTCGTGAAGCAAGTTAATTACAATATCAACATCGGCTTGTGTTTTAGGCGACTTCTTCACCTTACCTGTCTCGTAAAAGGGCAGGTCTAAGAAGTGTATGTGGGCCTCATCGAGTCCAAGGTAGCGGCATGCAGCACGTGCTTCGCCCCTACGGATGGCACCCTTTAACCTTTTCAACGCATCGGGATCAGCATCTCCGGGTCGTCTTGCTCCTATAATCGATTCGGCATTGGCGTAAAGGGCATTGGCATCAAAATCCTTAATATCGTATATATGCTGAACATCCCGTAAAAAGTCGATGAACCGAAGGGCGTAATCATCAAACACGGCAATATTACCCGACACCTGGTAGGCAACATGCACATCATGCCCCTGATCGACAAGTCGGGCAAGGGTACCGCCCATCGAAATCACATCATCATCAGGATGAGGCGAAAATATTAATGTTTTTTTCGGAAATGGCAACGCACGTTCTGGTCGCGTAGAGTCATCAGCATTAGGCTTACCGCCTGGCCAACCCGAAATAGTGGGCTGCAAGTCGTTAAACACCTTAATATTTACGGTACTGGCAAAAACATACTCCTTCATCAATTCGCTCTAGCCAAGCTCCCG
>CAXYUU010000463.1:0-2940 GCA_964292015.1 uncultured Acetobacteroides sp. | reverse complement strand
TTGAGACAATTCGATTCATCCCTATCCATTCCCGTGCCATTTGTGGGACGGTAAGCAAAGCATCCCAGAATATCTCCGGCAGATATCGCAGATTACCGCAGATTTTTAACATAAATGATACAAACTGCAAGAATAACTATTCTCATCCCTATCCATTGCCATCCCATTTATGGGACGGTAAGCAAAACAGCCCATATATCTCCCGCAGATCTTTAATACAAGTGTCATAAGCATCGAGAAAAATCATATACTCCCCTATTCATTGCCATCCCATTTATGGGACGGTAATAGAATCTTTGCCTTTAGCCACCCCAGCTAACGAAAGCTGCTGCTAAGCTGCTGCCTATTTGTAACGAGCAAACCGCCTGCTGTGCCTTGCAAGGCATAAGGGTTAACGGTAGCATTTACAGCATAATGCATCTACCACCAAGTAGTACCCAATAGTCAGAGCTTCTATTAATGTACATTGGGGTATGCAATCATTCCATCTGTTTAATAAATTTGCCTCAACCTAGGGTGCGCTATCGTTTCCATCCATAGGACAAATCCACAAGTAGGGCATGTTTGACGTTGAGAATCCCCCTACTTCCGATATCGAATCTTGAACATCAAAATAGTTGGATACATGAGATCAGCACTAACCACGATCACCGCCCTGCTCCTTGCCATACAGGTATTCGCGCAGCCTCTTCAGCGGGTAATGCCCGAGCAGGTGGGCATGAGCTCGCACAACCTAAGGTATGCCGACAAGGCCATCCGCAAGGCAATCGACGAAAAAATAATTCCCGGAGCCGTGCTTGCCATTGTACGGCAGGGGAAGATGGCCTACCTCAAGGCGTATGGAAACAGGCAGCTCTATCCTTCTGCCGAACCAATGGATGTAAGCACGGTATTCGACATGGCCTCGTGCTCCAAGTCCATATCAACAGCCATTGCCACGATGATACTGGTGGAACGTGGGAGCATACGCCTAAACGATAAGGTTAGCGTTTACCTCCCGGCCTTTACCGACAACATTCGGGTTATCGACCTTCTTACGCATACCTCCAGACTTCCGGCATACGCGCCGGTTGCCGATCTAAAGGCAAAGTATGGCGCCCCAAACCCCGATGCGCTGGTTGGCTACATCGCCACCTGCAAGCGCGACACCCTACCCGATGCCAGCCTTAAGTACAGCTGCCTAAACTTTATCACCCTACAGCGCATTATTGAGGTGGTTAGCGGGAAAAGCCTTCGGGATTTTGCCAAGGAGAACATTTTCGATGTGCTGGGCATGACCCATACCGACTACAATCCCTCTGGCGAAACATTGGCGCTTTGCGCTCCCACCGAAAGGCAAAAGGATGGCAGCGTACTTAAGGGAGTCGTTCACGATCCCCTGGCACGAGAACTTAACGGAGGGGTATCAGGTAATGCGGGGGTGTTTTCGTGTGCCAACGATCTGGCCATACTTGTGGCCGCCCTGCTTAACGGCGGGGAGTATAACGGAAGGCGTATTCTAAGTCCGATGGGTGTACAGGCAATGAGCCATGTACCGGAGTGTAAAGCGGCATTTGGACGGGCATTAGGATGGGATGTTTCCTCTCCGTTCGCCTCCAACAGGGGCGACCTGCTTGGTGCCAACACCTACGGCCATACCGGGTATACCGGAACCTCCATTACCATCGATCCCGACAGCCAAACCGCAATTATCCTGCTCACCAACAGGGTACATCCCGAGGATAAGGGAGAGGTTGGACGCCTTCGATCGGTGGTTGCCAACGTAGCTGCCGCCTCCATCTACCCTCCCGAGCGTACCTACACCCCCCACTACTACAAGCGCATGCTCGAATTCGAAAACGACCAGCCCATCACCGAAAAGGATGTGGTCATGCTGGGCGATAGCAATACCGAAAACGCGGGCGACTGGTCTACGCTGCTCGGCTTGAAGCAGGTACGCAATCGGGGCATTATTGGCGACGATGCCATGGGGATATACGACCGCCTTTACCAAATCTTACCCGGAAAGCCAAAGAAGATCTACCTTCTGGTAGGGGTTAACGACGTTTCGCACAACCTTTCTGCCGATAGCGTGGTTTTCCTAATCACAAAGGTTATCCAAAAAATCAGAACCGAATCGCCCCATACAAAGCTGTACCTACAAAGCCTGCTGCCTATCAACGAGTCGTTTGGGCGATACAAAACCATGATCGGCAAAACCAACCTCATTCCCGAAATAAACAGCAAGCTCGAGGTGCTAGCTGCCCACGAAAAGATTCCATACATCAACCTCTTCCCCCATTTTACCGAACAGGGAACCAACATTCTTCGTAAGGAGCTAACCCCCGATGGCCTCCATACAACCAAGGAGGGGTACGATATTTGGAGTAAGCTTATTAGGTAGATAAAACCGCTGCATATTTTCAGATGCCCTCCCCTTCGGCCGTTCCGAATGGGGAGGGCTTTCGATTATACGCAGTACGATCCTCTTGCGCTCCCTCTATTTGAGACCCACCCCGATGTATGCCGGTAGGGTTTTCACGTGTAAAAGAAAAGGATAAGCATAGCTATCCCACATCAATAAATTATTTGTATTCCTACTCATTGCCGTCCAATTTATGGGACGGTTATAGAGTTTCCCTTCCTATCTCCATCAAAATTCTCCAACACCCCCAAATCTCTGCGCCCAACTGCAAAATCTGCGGGAAAAATTGTTCGCATCCCTATTCTTTGCCGTCCAATTTATGGGACGGTAAGCAAAGCATCCCATTATATCTCCCGCAGATATCACAGCTTACCGCAGATCTTTAATATAAACGATACAGGAATCGGGAAAAATCGTATCAACCCCTATTCCTTTACCGTCCCATAAATGGGACGGTAATAAAGTCCCCCTTAATACCTCCCCCCCAAATTCCACCACCACCCCCCAAATTCTGCGCCCCCCCGCTAAATCAGCGG
>CAXYUU010000462.1:0-2943 GCA_964292015.1 uncultured Acetobacteroides sp. | reverse complement strand
TGAAGTGAACTCTTCGGGCAATGAAACACTTTTTTTGGTACTCGGAGAGGCCTAACTTTTTGAAAAAACGGTTACGCTGCTTTTCCATCGAAGGCTCTTTTTCGTTATGGGCAAGCATAACGCCTATAAATGTGGCCAAATTAGCCGTTATAAGTAATGCGATTACCCAAAGGAGAAATTTTGGCTTTAGAAAGAAGCTCATAGTTTATTGTTATTTGTCGAATGCAACCGATGGCTTAGTATTGTCGTTTAGGCTTAGCATGTCGTATTGTTGTGGTTGGTTTTTGCTGTGGGCAACGTAGATGGTTAGCCCTCCTACAAGGAAGGTGACAAATACAGAAACGAAAAGTGCGTAGCGAATGCTGTTAGACTGAGCTGGAAAATACCTATTGGATAGTTTACCCAACACCTTTTCGGTAAAGTATAGGTTAAATGCGGGGCATTCTGCTTTTTCTAGTTGGTTAAGAGCGGCTGTTGATAATTCGTATACTCTTTTACACCGCGCGCATGAACCGATATGGGAAAAGGCATCTTCATCGAGCTGGTTTTGCTCGGTGTTGATGAATTTCGATCTGAATAGGTCACACTTCATACGTCTACGTTTTTATATATGGACACTTACTGGCTTATAAACTTGCATTTTGTTACTCGGATATAGCGTTTTCCACCATAATCTTCCGGAGGTTTTTTTTCGACCTAAATATTAGCGACTCTACAGACGATAGCGATACGTTCATAATATCCGATATTTGCTTGTACGAAAGTTGCTGATAGGTGTACAGGGTAAGGGCTGTTCGTTGGTTGCTAGGAAGATCGTTAAGGGCTATTTTTAATCGGTTGATATTCTCGTCGGGGTCGGTGAAATCGTCGGGGAGCCTGGCATCATCGGCGTAATCTCCCGAACCGTTCTTGTTTTTACCCATAAGCATATCCTCGAGGCTTTGCATTATAGACCTCCGCTTTTGCTTTCTTATATGGTTTAACGATTTATTAACTGCAATTCTGTATATCCAGGTGCTGAATTGCGACTCGTGGCGAAATGATCCGAGTGATTCATACACCTCAATAAACACTTCTTGGGCAATATCCTCGGCATCGGATTGTGATTGGGTAAAGCCATAGCATGTGCGTTGCACCTGTAGCTTGTACTTGTCTACAATATGCCTGAATGGCGAAACGTCTCCACTAAGTATTTGTGCTATAAGATCTTTGTCGGACATTTTAAAGTGTAAATCGCGGTGCTAAGATATTAAAAATAGATTGTGAATTAATGTTGATGTTTATTCCTTTTTCTTCCCTATTTTCGTATTAAATCAATGAGTTTTAAAAGGCATGTATGGGGATTAAAACTAAAATGTTAGCAGGCTTTACAGTTATAGGTATACTCCTCTTCCTTTCGGGGGCAATTGCCGTTTATGAGCTGTCGAGTATGGGGAATTCTATGAAGAGGCTGCTAAACGACAACCTAAAATCTATCGAAGTTTCGAAACAAATGCTTAGTGCCTCCGGTAAGATTAATCAGGGAGTTCTTTTGGCAATTAACGGTAAGCCCGATGCCGCAAAGGCTAAAATCGAACAGGGCGAAATCCTATTCAAGCGATCGTACAACTTTGCGATCAACAACCTTACGGTTGATGGCGAAAAGCGCTATGTTAAAGTTGTCGACCAATGCTACGCTATGTTTAGAATACAAGTAGACAGCGCGCTGTTAAGCCCAAATGCAAAAAACATCGACTGGTATTTTAGCTATTTCATGCCTAAGCAAGATGAGCTTACCCAGGCCGTGGAGGATTTAATTGAGATCAACCAAAATGCCATATATCAGAATGCACGGCAAATGGAGGTTGGTACCACTCGGGCTATTATGCCTAGCTTAATGGCTATTTTAATTGGGATCATCTTCGTTATTCTTTTCAACTATTTTGTCATCTTCTTTTTTATTAATCCGATACTTCGAATAACCCAGGGGGCCGAAAACTACGTGAAGCACTCCATCCCTTTTCGGGTTAAAATTGATACCAAGGATGAGATGGAGCGGTTGAATAATTCCGTTGAAAAGCTTATTGTCCAAAATAAATCTAACAAGATTGACGACTAATGCGACCTTATGTTATCGTTAGGTATATATCGATGGGGCTGCTGCTTAATGCAGTCTTTATGCTTATTGCTACTACGGTATCGACATTAAACAACTTCGATGCTGGTTTCTTTCCGCTTTTCCTTAGCTTTATGGTTACCGCCGCGATGGGGGTGTTTCCGTTGATATTTGTTCCTGCCTACCGCGATATCACCCTTAAGGAGAGCTACGTAATTGTTGCGCTGTCGTGGCTGCTGTGCTGCGCTGTGGGGATGCTGCCCTACCTGCTTTGGGGAGGCGATTTTTCGGTAACCAAGGCCTGGTTCGAGAGCGTTTCGGGGTATACCACAACGGGAGCTACCTCGCTATCGAACATTGATGGCTTACCGTTGAGCATTCGTTTTTGGCGAGCGTCGACCCAGTGGATTGGTGGTGGTGGGGTGGTGCTTTTTGCCCTTGTGGTGCTGCCTTCGCTAGGTAAGGTGCACGCCAACCTGTCGAAAATAGAGATGTCGTCGCTTTCGAAGCTAAACCTGTCGAAAGGGGTATTTGGATCGTTACGCATGATTTTGGTGGTGTATGTTGCGCTAACTGTCCTGCAGTCGGTTCTTCTTTACCTATCGGGGCTCAGCATTGTCGACTCCATTGCCTATGCCTTTAGCACCATCTCTACCGGCGGGTTTGCCATGAGCAGCAGCAATGTTGGTGGGCTGAACAGCTCGATTGCCGAGCTGGTTATCTTTATATTCATGATTATTTCCGGATTAAACTTTAGCCTGATCTTCGCCTCGTTTATGCGAAAGGAGGTCTCGGTTTTTAAATCGGGAGTGGCAAAGTTCTACCTGCTATCGATACTCATTGGGGCC
>CAXYUU010000461.1:0-2950 GCA_964292015.1 uncultured Acetobacteroides sp. | reverse complement strand
GACAATTATGTACAGTCCAAACTGCTCCATCGCTACAGCTGGTTGGCAACAAGCTCGGCCACCTTTTGTCCCGACAGCAACATGCCGCCAAATATGGGCCCCATGCGGTAGCTTCCGCTCACCCCGTTGGATGCCATACCCGACACGTAGAGTCCCGGATAAATCTCCTTGGTATTTTCGACGGTGGTACGCTCGGCCTCCTCTATGGAGAGCGACCTTTCGCCCATTACCTTGCCCGTTTCGGTGTTTAGACGGATGTTGTTCTTGCGCTCTAGCGTGCGTGCCACCTCGCAGTCGTGCCCGGTGGCATCGATCACGGCTTTTGCCATAATCACCATTGGATCGACATGCATGCGCTCGCGGTGTACCGGAGCCCAGTTGATAACCAATCCGCTTACGCGGTTGTTGTGGAATACCACATCCTCGATTGAGGTGCAGTTAAAGATGGTTGCCCCGGCGCGGGTGGGGTGGTAGGTAAGCGCAGCGGTGGCGTGTACCGAGTCGACGGTGTAGTACTGACCCGAGTAGTGCTTGTGCTGTATGCCAAACTCCTTTAAAATGTGGAGAGCCTCCTCCTGCACCACAATTTCGTTAAACATCATCGCGCCACCCCACATGCCGCCCCCGGGAGCCAGCTTGCGCTCGTAAAGGGTAACCTTTACACCTTGCTTGGCAAGGTAGTAGGCGGCCACTAAGCCCGATGGCCCGCCGCCAACGATGGCAACATCAACCGAAAGGTTTTCCTTAAACTTTTGAAAGAAGGAGTCGACAATCCCAGCGGATACAATTTGTTCCATAGCAAATACTTTTTTAGTGGTATTAAGTAGGAATAAACTGGGATGCACTGCAAATGCAGCGGTATACTCACGGACGATAGTCCAACACTTCCCTACGCAGGTATTATCCTGATCAGGTAAAAGGGTATAATCTCAGCCTGTATAGTTAGGCACCCCTAGTTTATTTGAGGGCAAATATAGCTGCAAATCGTACACCGTGGCGCTTGGGAGCAACAATTTTTTCGTTTTTGTTTTTTTTGAGGATTGCAGGAGGGGCAGCATTGCTGCTGATGCCTCTTTAGAATGGGGGGCGATGATGGCATTGGCTGTTGAGGTTATGGGGACATGTGGGTGGTATTGAAAGTCGTACTATGGGTAAACGTAATTTTTGCCTGGGGATCAATTCTGGATTTCTCGTTTAAGAAATTTGGTTGGAAATAGGACTAGATGAACTATTTAATAAAACGTTCCTAAATCGAATAACGAGCAGTCGGCGAGCAATTGGCATATCACCTGACAACCTTCTTCCGTAGACAACATGGCGAAGCCATACCAGACTGGCAGGAATTCTGTTTGAGCGAGTGGAGTTTTCACAACGTTCCTTGATTCTGCAACTCCATCAGGGCTACAATATTAATTGAATTCGGAACATTCCACCGCGACCGAGCGAGTTAATTCGTGCCAAGGCTTTTTGTTTCTTTTGGGCCTGCAAAAAGAAAAGATAAAAAGATGAGTCTTACTTTTAAAAAACCACCTGCATTCAGTTAGTGTGCTGTTGGCGAGATGATTAGTAGTATTAAAGGCGGAGTTTGTGGGCTATTAGTGAGACGAAGACAGTAGATCCCTCTTTTTACAGTTCAACGCTACTGTGTCGTTATTGTTGGTAGATTAGACCGTAATGGCTAACTATACGTAGAAAACGGCAACCCTAGGGTTGCCGTTTTCATGGCTATCCACTCACTCCAATTTACTGTGCAGCTACTGCACAAAAATTGTAAAAGTTTCGCTGAGGTTTATATTTCCGTTGGTACCAACATATCCGGCTCGTACGGCTACCTGCGTTCCGGGTGTAAGACCGGTAATGGTGGCCTTATGCTTGGACGACAGCAGGCTGTTCCACTCCTTAATATCGGCAGATGCCGGTACGGGAGCATGGTAAATACAGTACACCCTAGTGTTCTTCTTTACCGGAACTTCAACCGTAATAACGCCATGGGCAATACCCTGCTTTAGCTTAATCGTTTCTGGAGCAGGAAATTCAGGATACGTATCACCCTCCTTGTAAAGTGGAATACCGCTAGAGGTAAGAATATTTACATCACCCTTAGCCTGCTGGTTTACGATCTTAGCAATATCCGAAGCTTCGTTTTCGAGCACCCCCCTTGCCGTGTTCTTGGTAAGTACCTCTGCCCTTCCACCATTGGCCGCCTTTATTCGGCTTTCGCTAAAGGTGGTAATTAGCGTGAGGAATCGAACCAATTTACCATCGGCAAACGTAAAAAACGAGTTGTCCTTTAACTTGTTGTGCATTCTATTCGTGGTAGCGAATAGATCGCCGTCAGACTGGTTACTAAAGCTGGTCAAGACATTGTTTTTTTCCATTTTTATGAAGTTTTTATGTTACAAGGCCAAGTTAAGGGAGGTTGCAGCATATTTTCAAGTGGGGGAATATCTTGATTAACTAAATTTTAAAAACATTAAAATAATTATCAACATTGTGCTGATTGTGAGGGAGGGAGTAGTAAGTGTGCTGATTGCGTAAGTAGTAGGTAATCAGGGTGTAATGTTGTTTTGTTACGATTTGGCTATTGCCTGTTAGGAGTTGGATTGCACGTAACCCATCGTGCAAACCCCATACCCACCTGCCAGTTAGCTGGTGGTGGCTGGAGATATTGGCTGGTTATCACCTACCTTCAATTTAGCATAGCTACCCTAAACTGTTTATGCTCCTGTCGCCTGTTGTAATACGTGTAACCAGATGCCTTATAACCACATTACCTATCGAGTTGCTACAGCCGTAGTAGGTTTATGGTGATAGGCGCCATATTAGTGTTGGTACATCCGAAGGGTTACTTTGCCAGCTTAGATGTTGGCCCCCGCAACGGCCTTTGCCACGACAGAAACGGTGCTTTCTACGATGGAAACGGTGCTTTCTACGATGGAAACGGTGCTTT
>CAXYUU010000460.1:0-2979 GCA_964292015.1 uncultured Acetobacteroides sp. | reverse complement strand
GAGTTCCAAATGGGACTCTTAAGGCTGAGGTATTTGAAAATGATGTAGTGCGGAATGGCACCGACACAGGCCCACACCCGTTCGCTTAAGGTGCTGGGCTGCACCACCGCCCCATTCTTCGACGATACGTACACCACCGATCGGGCGTTGTCGTTCAGGTAAACCTTGTATATGGGCAGCGACGAGTTGTACTGCTCCCATGGTAGCCAGATGTCGAGCGTGTTAATCTTCTTTACCTTTATAACCTGGGCGCCAACCAAATTTTTAGCGATGGCCACGCAGCTCTCCTCCGTTGGCTTGCCTAGCGGCTTGAGCGTTTGCGCATCGAAGCCCTTCGACATCCGCGAGCCCTTGCCCACTCGGTACACCGCCCGACCATCGAACATCTCCAGCGATACGGCACCCTTGGGTAGCTCCTGTGGAGAGGCTATGGTCGATACCGCCATCGAGATGGGCTGTAGGTTTTTAAACGCCTCCGACTGGTTGTAGTGCGGAAAGCCTGCAAACACCAGCACTATACCCGATACAAACCAGCAGCTAAACAGCAGGCTTAGCACCATGCCCGTTACCTTATGCAGCTTAACAATTACGTTCTTCATACTTTACAAGCTATACTATTTACCCCAACAGCTATCCGTTGGGCATCCTTTACCATGTAGGGTGTGCTAACGCCGATGCAAAATGCAAGGGCGTCGGTACAAATTGCAGGGTCATCGATGCAATTTGCAAGGGCGTCGGTACAAATTGCAGGGTCATCGACCTAAATTGCAGGGCCATCGATGCAAATTGCAAGGTCATCGACCTAAATTGCAGGGTCGTCGATGCAAAAAGCAAGGTCATCGATGCAAATTGCAGGGGCATCGATCCAAATTGCAAGGTTGTCGATGCAAAAAGCAAGGTCATCGACCTAAATTGCAAAGTCGTCGATGCTTGCGCAACCGACGACGAGGCAATTTTATAAATTGGAGGGCAACCGTCGAGGAGGGATGTTGGATTAGCCTAATCTTACCTATCTAGTAGCTGATTAGCTCCTCGGCGGTGCCCCACCAAAGCGTTATCGGGTGATCTTAAAGTTTAAGCCACCAAAAATTGTTCTTCCGGGGCTCAACGTTCCGTAGCTCATTCCGTAGGGAGCATCGTCGATGTAGTCGAACAGGTTGTCGACTCCGGCAATTGCCTGGATGCTTAGCCCCGAAGCTACCTTAAAGGTATGGGTGGTGGTAAGCTTCCAGATGTTGTAGCCACGTGCATCGCCCTTGGTGTAAAACTTTTCGTCCTGTAGGCGGCCGTTGATGGTGGCGTTTAGCACGTACCACTTTGCCTTGTAGCTGTAGCCGGTCATAACCGTGGCGTAGCTTTTGGCAACGCCCTCCAGGCGAGTGTTCGAGGTGATATTTTTAGCATCGGTAAGCGAGTAGCCCCCGCCAACGGTAAAGCCGTAGCCCAGGTAGGCGTTTACCAAAAAGTCGACTCCCTGCGTGCGGGCTTCGGAGATATTCTGATGCACCTTTACCTTTACAATTCCCTGTTTGGTTTGCTCGGCAGTTGGGGTTTGGTCGGGACCGTAATCGATCAGATTACGCAGATCGTTGCGGTAGCCCGTTACGCTAACCGATACGTTCCCCTTGTTATACTCCAGCGAGGTGGAGTAGTAATCCGAGAGCTGCGGTTGGAGCGCCTCGTTGCCGAGGTACAGCGTACCCGACTTGTCGTAGTTAAAGAAGAGCTCCTTTAGCGTTGGTGCCTTAAAGCCTTGTCCGTACGATGCCCTGATGTTGAAGCTCCCTAGCTGGTAGAGCGCCGAAACTTTAGGGGTAAGCCTGCTGCCAAACTCTTTATGGTTAACAAATCGGCCGCCGGCAACGATGCTCAAATTCTTAACGGGGGTGTACTCATCCTGAGCGTAAAGGCCCACGGTGTAGGCATCGGCATCGCCACTTTTAAAGCGACCCGGCGAGCTGATGTACTCGTCTACAAAATCGACACCGGCGTTGAGCAGGTGGTGCTGGCCGATAGCCGTAACGCTTTTTAGGTTGTATTCGTTGCGAACCTGCTTGGTGTTTAGCGTCTTTTGCCCTTCGGTAAAGGTTACCTGCTTGGTTTTTGCATCAACCACATCCTTGCTGTAGTGGTTGTAGTAGTAGTAGGCATCGGTGGCGGCATCCATGCTGATGGTACAACGGCCGTTGAGCTTATAGGTGGCCCCGGCCGAACCGCTTACATCCTTATAGTAGTAGCCGTAGTCGCGGTAAGCTTTTGGTACGATGTAGTCCTTCTCGTACCACGAACCCTGTGCGTAGACCTTTAGGTTGGGGGTAACGGTATATCCCAAGCGCTGGCTAACCGTATTGTCGAAAAACTTATTTACCGCCATCGCGTTGGTGGGCTTTAGTGCACCAGTTTTGGCGATAACCTCAAACGGGCTAAGCTGGTAGCCGTTGGCCTGCTTACGCGCATACTGGGTGGTGGCGCTAAGCTTGCCCATATTTAGGTCGATGGTGTTGGCCTGTTGAAAGTCACCATACTCGCCTTGGCGGGTGGTGTTTTCGAAGGTAAACGCATTCTTGCTTTTTTTGGTGATGATGTTGATAACCCCCGCAATGGCGTCGGAGCCGTATAGGGCCGATGATGCCCCCTTTACAATCTCCACCTTTTCGATGTTGTCGGGCGAGATGCGGTTAAGGTCGTTTAGACCGCCCACATCGCCGTAAACCCGTTTACCATCTACCATAAGTACGATAAAGTCGTTGCCCAAGCCGTTGAGCTTCATGAACGAGCCCATGCTTCCGGGCGAAAAGTCGAACGAGGGGCTGATGCTGCTGGCCATCTCCTCGAACGAGCGGGGTGCCACCTTTTCGATGGTTTTACTGGATATCACCTCAGTTTGTACCGGGGCATTCTTTAGGCTATGGTGCGTTCCGGTACCGGTAACCACCACCTCGTCGAGGCTGCTTACCGCCTCCTCCATCTCCACCACCA
>CAXYUU010000459.1:0-3002 GCA_964292015.1 uncultured Acetobacteroides sp. | reverse complement strand
TATTAATATGGAGGATAGGATAATAGATCCAACTTTGTAGATCTTAAAATTCCTCGTTATCATTGCTAGGAGCCTTTCAAGCGAGCTGGTGTCCTCATCTAGTAATCCATTAACATACTGCCTTCCCCAATAGTTGGTGAAGGCTTGGTTGGTTTTTGCAACCTGTTTCCTAATGTCGAGCTTAACTTCATTCATGGTTAGTGTATTTAATTGTACGAGTCAACAGCTATGGCTTTAGCAGGGAGTGGTTACTCCGAACCGCTAGTTGAGTCGATCGGCAGCATTCTTACAGGCAGCCGCGCATGCTACCAACCGTTTATACGTTCATTTTTGTATCAACGCCTTTTTCCTTAAAGCTGCTTTCAATACTTCTTAACAAATACTCGTTAAAATCGAGGTAGATGCTTTTTTTCTTCGAGCTGTTAAGCGTAACTATCACCTTCACCCTGTCGATGATAAAACCTTTTCGAAACTCTACCCGCCTAATATCCTCGAAGGGTATTTGCCTATTCGCTGATAATGATAAAATGTGGTACAGGGTAGAAAAAAGGCAAAGCGCTATAAATAGGCCGATAAATAAATCGGAGGTCTCACCTCGTTTAATGTAGCTCATTAGCTTAAACGAACTCCATAATAGGTAAGCTGCCAGAAGGAGTGCCATGTACGCTTTTAGGTACTTACGATACCTAATTTCGACTCCATTTTCATCTAAGATCAATTTCCCATTTTGTGTTTCAAATTCGGTACTCATAAAATTCAGCTTTATACTACTTAAATATGCGAATTAGGGGGGCGATACCGTATTCAACTCGCTAGATTTCTCGGTATTTTTATCTCCTGCAGCTTGCGACTATTATCGCAAGCTTCTGCGCCCATCGGCGCAATCTGCGGGAAATAGCAGTCCTGTTTTAAATTATATGCTATGCCTAGATTCAAACGGACAACCTAAACAGTGGCAGCAGCGTAGACGGCAGGCAAATAGTACTTTATTCGCTTGATGATACCCGTTTTTATTTCTCTAAATATAGCTTCCTGATGTACCTAACTCGTTGACCTGGAAGTAGCAATATCCATACTTCCCTCTTTTTTATTTCTCCCTTCAGGATTAGTCTCATACCATCTGTAGCCATTCTATATGGAAAAGCATATAGGAGCAGCAGTAGTACAAACCAGTCAGAATAGGTCGAGTAAGTAATAGCCATCAAAAAAGGTATAGGGATAAGTATCAGAAGATAGTAAATAACTAGATTTTTCATTTAAAGTCTATTTTATGGTTAGCTCTCTTTGTGTCTTTATGGGTTGCCTTTATTATGAGCCTGTAATAAACCTGCCTCCAACGGATTCCTCTTAGATATTGCGGCTTTTTTATCTCCCGCAGAACGCGCTGATTATTGCAGACTTCTGCGCCCATCGGCGCGATCTGTGGGAAAATAGCTACTTATCGCAACGAATAATCCCGGTCAATAAAATTGTAACGATTATGTGTCACGTAACTGTAACTATTTTAGAGAAATGGTTTATTATCTCATCAATTTAATCACATAGAGTTTAAGCATAGCGTATCATTCCTATAATCGCAGCTGCCTATTATTATTTCCATTTCATATTCATTCCACCACACTAAAGATCCTGTATAATCAGTATCAACAGCTCACGCAACGAAATTATCCCGCTACCCGACAGGGTAGCCTTCCGAAAATATTAATTCCTACACCACCATAATTTCTTCTATACCTATTCGCCACTAAAGTAGCCATAATTAGCTATTGTTATACAGCTGATGGCGGTATTTTTGAAGAAAAGAGGGCGAACGGTACCTGCCATGGGCCTACTTACAGTAGGTGTCCTCCGGGTGTTTTGGAGGCGTGATGTTGTGTTAGCTGCTGTAAACATAATAATTGTGTGCAGTAGATTGGGAGATGCCTACCGGTTGGGCGATAAAAAAAATAAATATGTGTTTTTTTGAAAACTTGTAAAAATTCGCTAATATTAACACGCGGATGTTGGATCGGAAAGAGTAAGTCGTTTAAGATAGAAATGTACGCTCATTCCTGCAGGGAGGGGCTGCTTAATATTGGAAATCGCTTAATAATAGCATCTATGAATAGTACAGATTCCGGTCATGCAAAAAATGTCGCGACCTATTTTGACTTTTTATCCAAAGTGGTAACATTTGGAGTCAGCTACAATCCCCCTACCGACAGGCTCTCTGTCGAATCGCTTGCCCTTGCCGTACAGCGGAGCAATGCAGCGATGGCCAACTATCAATCGGCCGAAAACCGGTACCGAAGTAAGCGCGTGGAGCGTTCCGTTCTGTTCGATAATATTGCAACCCTATCGATCAACATTAACGAGCTGGTTGCTACCTGTGGGCTCGACAGCCTGACCACCGATACGGTTTTTCAGCTGGTCGATAAAATTTGTAGCGATATAAAATCGAAGAACAACCTGCTAAAGGAGGCGTTGATGGCCGATAGTAGCAGCACTTGTCCCATCGTTGCAAAACCCATCCGTTTTGATAAGCTTACCGAAAAGGTAGGAAAACTTTTGGTTATCTTAAACCAAACCTACTGCTACAAGGCTAACGAAAAAGACTTGATGCGAGAGCTGCTGAGTAAGCTGCATGCCAAGCTGGTAATCCTAAATAGCGATGTATTGGCCTCGTATATGCTGCTCGAAGTTGCCCGGCAGGAGCGCCACAGGGCACTTTACACCGATATGGATAGCATCTACCTGCTTACGCGCGACGTGAAGAGCTACGTGCTTGCCGCCTATGGCGACTATAGCCGCGAGTATGCCATGATCAAAGGCTGCGAGATGGTATATGATGTTGTTTAGGGGTGAGGAAAGCTATTTTTGACTGTAAATGGGGACTGTTTTTGAGAAGTTAAGCTCAATCTACCCAAGTCTCGATTGACCTATTTATACCTACTATATAGCTGATCTATAAAATATGATAGCCAAATCATACCGCAGTAAAAGCCCTGCAAGGGCGACAGCTG
>CAXYUU010000458.1:0-3022 GCA_964292015.1 uncultured Acetobacteroides sp. | reverse complement strand
TATAGGTACATAGGCAGCAAGGTACCAGTCATCTACAACAAAGGCACGTACATGGTATGTTTCACCCTTTTCAATGGTTTTAACCACATCGGAGGAGTTAGGGATGAATGTGCCAACAGCTCTCTGCCCATCTTTTTTTATTACGTTAGTTGAGATTCTCAGGTAGCCATCGCTTACTTTTTGAAAAATGGTAGCTGTAGCAACCGATTTACCCTTAATCTTGTCTACTATCTCCGTGCTATTATAGAGCGATGCTCCATTTATCTTCCAAACAGGAATTTGAAAATCCCGTGTTTCTTTAGTTTCCTGATTCACGCCGGTAACGCTAATCGTTGCATTTGTCTCTTCCAGCTTACCAGACTCCTGAAGAACAGTTTCAGCAAGGCTTAGCGAAACATCCACAACATCCTGCTTAAGGTTAACTTGATCCTTCAACAGCGTATAAAGGTCATCCAGATGGCTTTGCATTCGCTCATCTATTTCGCGTGCAATATCCTTCTTTTCTGTTTGGTAAATCACCAAACCTAGAGTTACAAAAATGCCAAATAGAACTGCCATTGCGGCAATGTTGAACTTGGACTTTAGTTTTAAATCACTGTAGTTCATAACGGTGTGGTTTTGAGTTTTAAACTATTGCTTTTCTCTCATTAAAGTTCCTAAGCCTCAAAAACATAATACGCAAGGCATGAGCCTTAACGTGATCTACAGGTTTGGTTAGTGCGGGATTTTAAAATATTTCGACCTTCGGTTTTCTTGCTATTATCAACCAGCGACACTGATTAATATACTACCGAAACTTCAGCTAGGCATTTATGCCGAAGGTCGAAATCTTATCTAGTAAGAAATATAGTCTGCATCGCCATCTAGAGTTGCAGTCTCGAGCACAATAGGCTGTTTTTTCTCTTCCACAACTGTTTGTGGTCTACTGCCCGATTGAGTTTTTTGCTTGGTTTGACGATGCGTAGGAGCAGATATTTTAGTCTCAAATTGAGATTTGTGGGCTAACTTGAAATAGGATATTGCCTCCTTTAGCTGTGCAGCCTGACTTGCAAGCTCTTCAGCGCTGGTAGCCAACTCTTCAGAGGCTGCCGCATTCTGCTGGGTAACTTGGTTGAGCTGCTGAATAGCGCTATTTACTTGGTCGGAACCAGTTCCCTGCTCAAGGCTTGCTGCGGCAATTTCTTGAATTAGCCTTACATTCTTCTGGATTTCTGGAACGATAGACGACAGCTGTGAGCCCGCTTCTTCCGAAACAGCAACGCCGCTCTTGGTCAACTTCGTTATCTCTTCGGCAGAAATTTTACTCCGCTCGGCCAACTTGCGAACTTCTGCCGCAACAACAGCGAATCCACGGCCATGCTCACCCGCTCTAGCAGCCTCAACAGCTGCATTCAGCGCCAGTATATTGGTCTGAAAGGCTATATCGGTAATAATAGAAACCTTCTCTGCAATCTGCTTCATTGCAGCAACAGCCTCCATCGCTGCGGCATTGCCTTTGTTGATACCATTCGCTCCGGCCACCGTAATCTTTTCGGCAATGCGCGCATTTTCAGTATTCTGCTGAATATTTGCAGCCATTTGCTCCATAGACGCAGAAACCTCCTCAGCCGAAGAAGCCTGCTCGCTTGCACCCTGTGACAGCTGCTGTGAGCCTGAACTAAGCTGTAAACTTGCAGAAAGAATATTGTCCGAGCCACTGTGAATGGTCGAAACTACTTCTTTTAGTTTTTCAACCATATTATACATGCTGCGCGAAAGAGCCCCCACCTCATCCTTACGGGCCATAAAATCGGCATCACTCTCAACATTAAGCTTCCCTTGGCTAATCGTTTCTGCCACAAATAAACACTTTTCAATACCAGCAGAAATGCTACGACTAAAGAGAATTGCTACCACCAAGCCAATCAATATTGCAGAAATTAGGAAGACTAACGTAAAAATAATCCCACTCGAAACTGCGTCGGAAGCCATTTGCTGAATCAAGCCGATACTCTTGTCGAGTACACCTGAAATATCGACCCATAGGGCATCCTGAGTAGCAATAAGTTCGTTTTGCTGATTTACCTGCTGCGCATAATCATTAAAACTAGCCTTGTAGTCCTTTAGCGCGCTAGCAATTGTAGGCAATCCAAGTTGGGTTGCCATGGCAATGTTACCGTTAATTGCGTCTTGCCAATTCTTGTAACTATTTTCGTCTCCATTAATTACGTATCGAGACTCAAGCAACCGCAGTTCCAAAAAATGCTGTACACCTGACGAAACGCCTGTCCCCTTCTGCATTCTCGCAATAGAGAGAGCTTGGTCAGCCGATTTTTCCATTACCACCAACCTTTCGCCCTTTATCTTCTCGGCTTCAACTAACTTTTGAAAAGTGGTGTAGTAATTATTTAGCCCAGACTCAATAATATCAACAAGTTTTGTATTCTTGGAAGTAACAATGCTACGAAGATTTGCTGTCATTTCCATCCCTTTGTCATAGCGTTGTTTTGCATCAACAATAAGGGTTGTGGTTTTCTGGGTTTTAAACGTTTGCTCAACAACTCGAAGCTGGAGAAAGGTGTTACGGAGCCCCAAAACAAGGTTCTCCTTTTTCTGCTGCGTTCTAATATCAATAATGGTATAAAAACCAACCATACCGACCATAACAGCCAGCACAAGCACTAGGCCAAATCCTAACATTGCCCTATGCTTAATCTTTAAGTTTGAGATTTTACTAGGCATACGTAAGATATTTTAAGTTTACATTTAGCCATAAAATTACGGCATTTGGTCAGGCCATACTAATCGTTAGTCAATAGCACACCACACAATCGAGCAAATTGGCTGACAACTTTTTATTAGCTGACAATTCCATAGAATTACAAATCGACCGAAGAGAATTCGATCAAAAAAAACCATAACAAAGTAACAATCAAGCAGAAAGACCTGAACTACAGACGTTGTTTGAGAAAAAGATGGACATATATAAACGAAAAAAGAGTGACTTTCGTCGCTCTTTTCTGTCGGGGTACCAGGATTCGAA
>CAXYUU010000457.1:0-3043 GCA_964292015.1 uncultured Acetobacteroides sp. | reverse complement strand
CTCGAAGAAAGTAAACCGCCACTCAAAGAAAGTAAACCGCCACTCGAAGAAAGTAAACCGCCACTCAAAGAAAGTAAACCGCCACTCGAAGAAAGTAGAGCGCCACTCGAAGAAAGCTCGACTATGCCCATCGAATTGCTGGCGATGGTGGAAGACGAGAAAACAGGTGGGCGGGCTGGCCGTTGCGGGGCAATGTCATTAAGCTAAGCACGAAGCTCAATCAGCGCTGTCATTGGCTACGCCGAACTCGCTTTGCTCGGTTCCGGGCTTGTCCCGGAAACTTTATTTCGACGTAGTCAATCTGAATATGAATTCAATAGATTCTAAAAAAGACCCTTCGGGCAATTCATTAGATTAGCTACGCTGAACTCGCGTTGCTCGGTTCCGTGACAAGCACGGGATGACACTCCGAGGAACGATTTTGCCCTAACTAAACGACATTGCGTTGCGGGGAGGTGCTGCCGCCCGCACCGAAGGGGTGTTGGGCAGGCTAGCCCGCCCAGTCGCTACGGTCGAGGCTGCGGTAGTTGATGGCCTCGGCTACGTGGTGGGTTTGGATGTCGACGCTGTTTTCGAGGTCGGCAATGGTACGCGACACCTTTAGGATTCGGTCGTAGGCGCGTGCCGACAGCCCGAGCTTTTCCATGGCATTTTTTAGAATGGCCGCGCCGGCATCGGAGAGCTTGCAGTGCCTACGGATGAGGCGGGTGCTCATCATGGCGTTGCAGTGCACCTCCTTATCGGCGGTGAAGCGGGACTGCTGCACCACCCGAGCGGCCACCACCCGCTCGCGTACCTGCTGGCTCGACTCGGAGAGCCGCTGGTCCGAGAGCTTTTCGAATGGAACCGGCACCACCTCTATTTGGATGTCGATGCGGTCGAGTAGCGGGCCCGAGATGCGGCTCAGGTAGCGCTGCACCATACCGGGCGGGCAGACGCACTCCTTGTCGGGGTGGTTGTGAAACCCACAGGGACAGGGATTCATGGAGGCCACGAGCATGAAGTTGGCGGGGTACTCGATCGAAAACTTGGCGCGCGAGATGGTGATGCAGCGATCTTCGAGGGGCTGGCGCATGACCTCGAGCACGGCACGCTTAAACTCGGGGAGCTCGTCGAGGAAGAGCACCCCGTTGTGGGCCAAGCTGATTTCGCCAGGCTGGGGATAGGTGCCTCCGCCGACAAGGGCTACGTCGGATACGGTATGGTGTGGAGCCCGGAAGGGTCGCTGGGTGATGAGGCTACCGTTGGTTTCGACCTTGCCGGCTACGGAATGAATCTTGGTGGTTTCCAACGCCTCGTCGAGCGAAAGCGGCGGGATAATGGTGGAGAGGCGCTTGGCCAGCATGGTTTTTCCGGAACCGGGTGCGCCAATCATGATGATGTTATGGCCACCGGCAGCGGCAATTTCGAGGGCGCGCTTGACGTTTTCCTGCCCCTTTACGTCGGAAAAGTCGACGCTAAAGCGGTTGACGGTATCGGCAAATATCTCGTCGACGTTGCACCGCTCGGGTTCGAAGGTGGCCTGACCGGATAGAAACGCCACCACCTCGCGGATGTTGGCCATTCCGTACACCTCGAGCTCCTTGACAATGGCGGCCTCCTTGGCGTTTTGCACGGGAAGGATCAACCCCTTAAAGCCTTCGGCGGCAGCCTGAAGGGCGATGGGAAGCACGCCCTTAACGGGTTGCAGGCCGCCATCGAGCGATAGCTCGCCCATGATGACGTACTCGGAGAGCTTTTGCGACACGAGCTGCTCGGACCCGGCAAGGATTCCGATGGCGATGGGCAAATCGTAGGCCGATCCCTCCTTGCGGATATCGGCAGGCGCCATGTTGATGATGATTTTACGACCCGGCATTTTAAACCCGTTGGTCATGAGCGCCGAGGTGATGCGCTGCTGGCTCTCCTTAACGGCGCTATCGGGCAGCCCGACCAAAAAAAAGTTGACGCCTAAAATAACATTCACCTCAATGGTAATGGTGGTTGCCTTGATGCCGTACACCGCACTTCCGAAAACTTTTACCAACATACTTGTATCGATATGGTTACATCCCTAAAAATAAAAAAATAAAGTGATACGGAGGGTAAAACGCCCAAACAATTTCGCCACCATCGCTCCCAAGAGGTGATGATGACGATTGAAAGCAAAATTTGAACGGCGAATCTTCCATATTATGCTAAAAAGGGGGATTACAGCAGGATATTTGCCCCCGGCACAGCATAAATTCAAATGAACAATCGTAATTTTTAGGTAGATTTGCACTAAACAACTAGTAGAGATGGCTCCCCATCTTTTTTAGCTGCCCAAACATCTACCTTTTACTATAAACCAACCGATTAGAATCCACCATAACCAAGCGGATGTCGAATTTAAGGGCTATAGGAGCTAAGGTAGCCAAACATAATTGCTGAAAAATGGCTGATATCATACAGCTACTCCCCGACTCGGTAGCCAACCAGATAGCGGCAGGCGAGGTAATTCAACGACCAGCATCGGCTCTGAAGGAGCTGATCGAGAATGCCGTTGATGCGGGAGGTAGCGCCATAACCGTCATAGTAAAGGACGCAGGGAAAACGCTGCTTCAAATAATCGACAACGGCTCGGGCATGAGCGAAACGGATGCTCGGCTTGCCTTCGAGCGCCATGCAACCTCCAAGATTCGGTCGGTACACGACATATTTGACATCAACACGTTTGGATTTCGGGGGGAGGCGCTTGCCTCGATAGCCTCGATTGCCGAGGTGGAGCTCAAGACGCGGAAGGAGACCGAGGATTTGGGCTCGCATATCGTCATATCGGGATCCGAAATTCTGAGTCAGGAGTCGATCAGCTGCCCTGTAGGCTCATCGTTTTCGATAAAAAACCTATTCTACAACGTACCTGCCCGACGCAAGTTTTTGAAGTCGACCAGCGTAGAGCTACGCCATATCATCAACGAATTTCAGCGGGTAACCCTGTGCCACCCCGAGGTGTCGTTTACGCTGATCAACAACGGAACCGAGGTGTACAACCTGCCCGCCACCAACATCAAGCAGGGCACCG
>CAXYUU010000456.1:0-3061 GCA_964292015.1 uncultured Acetobacteroides sp. | reverse complement strand
CCGCTCGTAGGCTCCGGCGGTGTAGGGTTCGTGAATCGATCGCGAACCTATAAAGTAGTGGGGTACCGCAGCCAGCTGGTGAGGTTCTGGAACTGCAGTACCTATATTCATTTCGCGGTAAATCTGTCGCGAATCCGATGAAACAATGGGTGCATGTAATGCTTTGGCAATACTAATGCTCAAATCGGTCTTACCTACAGCCGTTGGGCCCATTAGCACAACCAGAGTCTTATTACTCATCAGCACTAAAATTCATCGTCCGAACGATCGTTATACTCTTCGTAAGATTCAAATTCTTCGAAATCTTCCATCACATCGTCGTATATCGAAGCGCTCTCCTGGGGAATCTCGATTTGAAAAGGAGGCTCACCTGCCGAATAGCAAACAATAGGATACGTAACCCCAGGTACCGCCTTATGATGCTCGAGTACTTCAAGAAATAGGCTGCGATCGTTAAAGATATCGAAGGTGTACAGCATACGCTGGTTCTTCTCCTCGATTAGCTCCTTAATGGTCATCACATCCATCGGAACGGGAGCATCCACAATGTCGTCGGCTTCTTCGCCCAAATCGAAAAGGGTAAACTCGCGTAACCGATTCCAGTCATGATCTACCTTGAAAAAGGAGGCGAGCTGCGCTGAATCGTAGTTTAAGTCGGACTGTATTAGCTGGTGAAGATCGAAAAGGGTATTCTCTTCGGATATTTCGTAATCACGAGCAAAGTTCTCCACGTCCCCTGACAATGCTCTGAATTTAAAAACCATAAGTAAAAGTTTAGTCGTTGATTATTCCACAAAAATAAAAATATAGGACTAAGAATGCCACTATTTTAGGAGCTTTGTTTTAATAATGATTTTCGTACATTTAGGAGGATATACCACCAATAAACCGACAGAGTATGCGAACTGGAGCATTTGTCCACGAAAACCTCCGAATTTCCTGGCTTTCAATAAAAACGGACGCGTTGCGAACCGTCTTAACCATTGTAATTATAGCCATTGGGCTAATGGCGTTAGTTGGCATCACAACCGCAATCGATTCGATTAAAGGCTCCATCACCAGCACCTTTTCGATGATGGGAGCCAACTCGTTTACCATCACCAGCCGCGACATCAACATCCATATAGGAGGCGATTCGAGAGGACGTGTACGAAATAATCCAAACGTATCGTATCAGGAGGCGCTCGAGTTTAAGCAAAAGTTCGACCTACCCTCGAACATTAGCATATACATGCGGCTCGGTGGAGCAAAGATTATTAAGGGTAACGGAAAAGAAACCAACCCGAACTGCTCAATAATCTCAGCCGACGAAAACTTCATTACTAACTCGGGATACGAAATCGAAAAAGGAAGAGGGTTAGCCCGCTCGGAGGTAGACAACCTTAACCATATTGCGGTTATTGGACAGGATATTGCAACGAAGCTCTTCCCGCTAAAAAAGGATCCAACCGGAGAGATAATCAGCACCATGGGTGGAAAGTATCGGGTTGTGGGACTACTGAAGAGCAAAGGGGGCATGATGGGTGGAGGAACCGATCGGATGATCATTATTCCGGTAACACTCGGCAAGACGCTAAAAGCAAGGGAGAACTCTACGTTTTCGGTACTGGTAGCGCCCAGAAATCCGATGCACTTTAAGGAAGCGCCCAAACAGGCCGAAGGCCTCTTCCGCACCATTCGCAACCTTAAGGCAACCGATGCGTCCGATTTCAACATCATCAAGAGCGACGCCATTGCCAAAATGCTCATCGACAACCTTAAGTACGTAACCTATGCGGCAACTCTGATTGGCTTCATAACGCTTTTGGGTGCTGCCGTTGGACTTATGAACATCATGCTGGTTGCCGTTGCCGAAAAGACCCAGGAAATTGGCGTTCGGAAGGCAATTGGGGCAACATCGAAAAATATTAAGCAGCAGTTCCTATTCGAATCGATTATGATTTGCCAGCTGGGAGGTGCCTGTGGTATCGTTCTTGGCGTGTTGTTAGGAAACGGAATATCCGCCCTAATAGGCAGCCCGTTTATCATTCCTTGGGGATGGATTGCAATTGGAATAGTGCTGAGCTTTGCTGTCGGCTTAGCGTCGGGTTACTTACCTGCGGTTAAAGCCGCCCGGTTAGACCCAATTGAGGCATTAAGGTACGAGTAGTAAAGGTACCGCTTATGCGAACAAGTAGGAGATACCTATCGCCGTATGAAGCACACCCAACCGTTGGCTGCTGGCGAGGTTTACGAGATAGCCTCCTGCAGGCGCCTACTAATCGGGCACATGGAGCAGCAGCGTCCTCACAAAAAAGGATGCCGCTATCCTCAACAACGGATACCTACCGCATGGTGGTGGATGGTTATACGGGGGAAGATGCCCAACTTCGGCTACCGCCTATGCTTTTTGACACAAAATAAACACGGTATAGCTACCAGCAACCTGTATATAACGAGCCAAATACCAGCCATCGAGTTCGACATAACCAGTGGCACTCGAATGAACGTACGCATGCCGCAAAAGCTCCCTACCCCACCCAAAACCCAGATAAAAACGCTCTAAATCCTACCGGAAATGCTCCGTTTTTGGTTTGAAATGGACCATTTCTAACCAGAAATGGTCCAAAGCCAACCGGAAATGCTCCATTTCTAATCGGAAATGAACCATATCCAACCAGAAATGCTCCATATCTAATCGGAAATGGGTCATATCTAACCAGAAATGACGTAATGAAGGTATGAAATGGAGTAAAAAACATATGAAATAGAGCAAAAAAGGTATGAAATGGTTCATTTCATACCTTTTTTGCTCCAAACTTTACTGGATATAATCCACGAACATGCTGAAAAAGAGTCAACCCATTCGGATGTATACCTAATCCAATCTAAACAGCAGGTGCTCGTACCCAAAACATAGCAGGAGAAGTATCCTATGGAGCAACCTACCTCCCAAACCGAATAGTTCTGATAGGCACCAGCCCCAACCGATCCTACACCGCCAAAGCACGATAAGCTTTACAGGAGAGCGGGGAGGCGACTACCTCAACAGAATACCCTCCTACCCGTATGCAGCACGGTA
>CAXYUU010000455.1:0-3063 GCA_964292015.1 uncultured Acetobacteroides sp. | reverse complement strand
TTTAAAGGAACCAACCTTTGGATTTTAATGTTTGCCGTAGTTGTTGCCTCGGTGGGTTTAAACATGAATTCGACGGCTGTAATTATTGGGGCAATGCTTATATCCCCGTTAATGGGTCCTATAAATGGGATGGGGTATAGTATTGCAACTTATAACTCCCCGCTATTCAGACAAGCAATAAAAAATTTCAGCTTCGCTGTTGCCATCAGCTTAGTGGCATCAACCATCTACTTTTCGCTAACGCCCATTTCGATTGCTCATTCCGAACTACTAGCTCGCACAAGTCCATCGGTTTACGATGTAATAATTGCCTTATTCGGTGGGTTGGCAGGCATTGTAGCCATTAGTAGCAAGCTAAAGGGAAATGTCATTCCAGGTGTTGCCATTGCAACCGCACTTATGCCCCCTTTATGTACGGCAGGGTATGGTTTAGCAACGGCTCAATTTGAATTTTTCTTCGGTGCCATCTACCTATTTACCATAAATACCGTTTTCATTGCACTTTCGTCCGTTGCTATTTCCCAACTATTGAAATTTCCAATACGAACCATTGTCGAAGAATCGCATAAGAAAAAGGTAAACCGCATAATTTCGGCAGTTTTTGTTGTGGTATTATTTCCAAGTATATATTTTGGCTATAACCTTGTTCAAAAAGAAAAATTTACCGAACAGGCCAATAAGTATATTACGAACGTAAGTATTTACGAAGGTAGCTACCTCTTAAAAAGCAGCATCAACTCCAATACAAAAACTATTACGCTGGTTTACGGAGGGATTTCCATGTCGGAAAAACAAAAGAGCCGAATTAAGGAAAAAGCCACCGATTTTTCGCTTAAGCATGCCGTGATACACGTAAAACAAGGCTTGGGTTTTGAAACGTTAGACAGTAAAAATGCAGAGGTTGAAAAATTAAGAGCTGAGCTGAACCGACAATCGCTCGCTCTGCAAAAAAAAGATAGCCAGATAGACAGTATTTTCAGGAGCAAATTCGTAGGTAAAAAGCTACTTAACGAGATAAACAGTATATATCCTCAAATAACAACCTGTTCCTATATCGAAAGCTACACATTTATTAAGTCGAGCCCCAATCCAGTTAAAACAGGAATAGTTGTATTTAGCATGAGCCACAAAATAGGAGAAGCCGATCGCTTAAAGATAAACAAGTGGCTACTTACACGAACAAACTCCCAAAACATCAAGGTGTTTTACGAAAAGTAAAAAGCGTTAAGGGTTGCTTGAATTGCAGGTGGGTCGAAAGGTAAACAAATCCGTCACTCTTTACTGCAAATAGTCAAGCTACCGAGTCTGGACTTTCACGAGAAGAAAAATGTGCGTACTTTCATCGGCTCGGACGATAAAACGCTACCGGGTAGGCTAGCGCCCAATAGAAAACATTACAACCATGGAAGATCAAGCACCAAAACCACCCCGCAGGGTGCGATATAAAGGAACTCACCCCAAATCGTTTAAGGATAAGTACAAGGAGCTGCAACCCGAGCAGTATGCCCAGGATATCGAAAAGGTAATGCAGCAGGGACGTACCCCAGCGGGCATGCACCGCTCCATTTGCGTGGACGAGATCATGGAGTTTCTCCAAATAACACCTGGTCAGGTTGGACTCGATGCCACGCTGGGCTATGGTGGCCATAGCTTGGAGATGCTCAAACGGCTGGTGCCAGGGGGAAAGCTCTACGCTACCGATGTCGATCCGTATGAGCTACCACGAACCAGAGATCGCTTGGCATCGTACGGTTTTGGACCGGATGTGCTGGTGATTAAGAAAATGAACTTCTCCGAAATCGACCAAATTGCCGACGAGGCAGGGCCGCTTAACTTTGTGCTGGCCGATTTAGGTGTATCGTCGATGCAAATCGACAATCCGGAACGCGGTTTTTCGTTTAAGGTAGAGGGGCCGCTCGACTTGCGGCTTAATCCTAAATCGGGAAAATCGGCAGCCGCTCTACTGCTAAGCACCTCGATGGACGAGCTCGAGGAGCTGCTTATCGAAAATTCGGATGAACCCTATGCCGACTCGATAGCTAAGGCTATTTCGTACAAAATATCCAAGGGGGTAGAGATTGCCACCACCACCCAGCTGCAGGAGGTGATTAAGGATGCGCTAAAATTCCTCCCTCAGCATACCCGTAAGGAGGAGATCAAGAAGTCGTGCCAACGATGCTTCCAGGCATTACGAATTGCCGTGAATGATGAGTTTGGCGTGCTGGATAAGTTTCTGGAGAAGCTCCCCGATGCACTTGCACCAGGTGGACGAGTAGCCATCCTTTCGTTTCACTCGGGAGAAGACCGAAGGGTGAAGAAATCGTTTCAACGCCTATTCCACGATGGCGACTACAGCGAGATTGCATCAGGACCTATCCGCCCAACGGCACAGGAAAGTAATGCGAACCCTCGTGCACGCTCGGCAAAGTTGCGTTGGGCGATAAAGGCGTAGTCTGAGGTTAGTACAGGTAGAACCACCCATCCTGCATAAAACGGGAGGCAACTAACGGTGCCGGATTGGTGTAGATGATTGGCTAGCGCTGCTGCAAATACCAGCGCTCAATCGTCAAAAGATGGTTGCAGCAACTGCTGGGTATATTCGTTCTCCCAGAATAGTACAACCGATTATTCGCCACAGATAAGTGCAGCAGTCTGCGGCAATCGGCGAAATCTGTGGGAAATTAAAAGCAGAATCCATAAAAAACCCGAAGATAAAGAGGCCGAAGAATAACACGATATAAGGTAAGAAGGTCGGCATTATGGTCGGCCTTTTCTTTTTATTGCTCGCTGAAGAACATACATCGCTCCTATACCGCTAGCAGAACAACATGTACCCAGCCCCACCCAGGAATTTCGCTCTTAAAAATAAAAGGTGTAGACGTAAAGGAATCAGCACGTCTTAGCACAAAGCGTATCCCCCGCTGGCGGGGGCAGGGGGTGGAAGAGCACGTTAATGGAAGAAATGCGATGCATTCGAAAAGATTTTCAACTAAATACCTAAGCATGTTACTATCCGCTACCGAAAATCCACCCCCTAACCCCCGCCAGATACTATGATTAAAT
>CAXYUU010000454.1:0-3066 GCA_964292015.1 uncultured Acetobacteroides sp. | reverse complement strand
AGTTAAGTGGAAGTATGCTGCCAAATTCGTGATCTACCTGAAATTTTAATCGGAATCGCATTTTGTGAAATGTAATTATATGTTAATTATTTTAAACGGCCGTATTGTTAAAGAAAGCGTGGCGTACCTGTATTATTACAATCGATATACAAATTTATATAAAAAAATCTACAATATTTCATATAATGGTTAAAAAATTGTTGGGAGTTCACATTGTGAAGAGCATATTTGGGTATAATGTTTAATGGAGGCTAAATTCTATAATTGAGCTTTGCAGGTAATCCACTTTAGCTACCTTTGAGATGAAAATAAAATACCATGAGTAAAGCCGATAAGCTGTTGATATACTGGATTGGAGTGGGCGTATTTGCGTGTGGTGCTGTGATGCTATTTAGTTCGACAGCCGGACAAATAGCGCTGAACTTTCTTTTTCTGTTTTATGCTTTGGTGAGAACCGCCTACTACCGAAAAATATGGAAGGGAAAATTTACCAGTACAGATAAGCAGCGATTGGTGCTTCTGGTTGTTCTGTCGATGTGCGTGCTGCTTAATTTTCTGGGCTTGCAGGAGTCATATTTCCTGCTCATATTCATTCTGATGCTGGATTATCTTCTGGTAGTTAATAGAGAGCGACAAGACAATAGTACTAACTAGCAGCTAACTTTATCGATGAGTAAAATACCTGTTACCATAATTGCCGGGTTTTTGGGTTCTGGTAAAACCACCCTGCTAAATAGCATTTTGAAAAAGTATAGCGACACCCGTTTTGCCATAATAGAGAATGAATTTGGCGATATTAATATCGATGCGGAGCTCGTTATTGGTGCCGAAAAGGGGAATGTGTTTGAGCTTTCGAACGGTTGCATTTGCTGTTCGATGAGTGACGATTTATATACAACCCTGGAAGAGCTGCTTCGTATTCGTACTCGTTTTGATCGCCTGGTGGTGGAGACTACGGGTATTGCTGATCCGCTCACGGTTATAAAGGCGTTTATTTCGACTCCCGAAGTTGCCGATAACTTTGATGTGGATGCCGTAGTTTGTACGGTTGATGCGCCCATCTTTGAGGAGCTGCTAGAGGAGCAGGAGGAGGTTTCGCGCCAGCTGGTTATGGCCGATGTGATTATTATTAATAAGGTTGACTGTATTACCCCGGGGTATTTAGATGCTGTAAAGCTGGTGGTGTCGAGGGTTAATCCTTCGGCAACGGTATATGCTACGTCGTTTGGCGATATCCAGCATGTAGACCTGCTAGGGATAAACGCCTATACCGGAAGGCAAATTGAGCAATCGACGCTTAAGTTTGCCAACGTTATGCCGTTAAAAGGATTGGTTAAGATGGGTGGGTTTACTGCCGCTCTTGCCGGCAAAGCTCTACTGCACGATATTCAGTCGCATGCCTATACTTTTAAGGGAGATTTCGATTTCGACCGTTTTTCGTTGTGGATAGAGTCGTTTTTCTACTTCAGCAGCTCTAAGGTGTTTCGTGTTAAAGGGATTTTGGCCTTTGCGAACCGTCCTAATCGGGTGATATTTCACTCCGTTCGCGGGGCGTCTATGCTCGAAGTTGGTAAGCCTTGGGAACAGGATGAGGAGCGCGAAAGCCGAATTGTGTTTATTGGAAAGCATATTAAAAAGGAAGAAATAGAGCAAGCTCTAACAATGCTGCTGGTAAAGAGCGAACAGCTTAGCTAAGCGGGCTTCGTATTTTACTTGTGGTTGCTGGTAGAAGAGGCAGGGGCTAGAGGCAATGTGAATGAGGGATAACTCCTAATCCGACGCAAGGGTTTGGCTTTTGCTTTTCATATTTAGCCGGATTATGACCCCATTGATCCTTTACTATGTAGCGCTAAAGCGATATGGGGTGCTGCCAAATAGGCACATTTGCACATTCTTACATAACCATACTTTTTTTCTGCTACCTTTGTAGCTTAAATAACATCGACAACAAGCATGATAGGTAAGGCTAAGAAAAATCCTGCGAAGGAAAAGGCACCAGAAAAATCTGCCATCCAGATTTACACGGTTAAAGAACCGGCAACCATTCTCACGTTTATTCAGCTAATACATTCGGGGAAAAGTCGTACGGCGGTTAAGTCTATGCTTAAGCACCGTCAGGTTGCCATTAACGAGGTGCTGGTTGCCGTTGATACCACGCCTGTTTTGGCTGGAGATGTTGTTACCATCAATACGGGGTTTGTACCCGAAAAGTTAAACAACTCGTTGCTACGAATTGTTTTTGAAGACGACTACCTCATTGTTATTGATAAGAAGGCCGGGTTACTTTCGGTAGGTACCGAACGCGAACGCGAGCAAACTGCCTACAATATTCTGAAGGATCATGTAAAGACCGCTGGCGACCATCACAAGATATTTGTACTTCATAGGCTCGACAGGGATACTTCGGGTGTGATGATGTTTGCCAGGAGTAAGGAGATTCAGGAGGAGATGCAGCGGAACTGGAACGATGTGGTTACCGATCGTCGATACGTGCTTGTTGTTAGCGGAAAGGTGGAGCGCGAAGAGGGTCAAATTACCACCTGGCTTACCGAGGGGAATACGTTTGAAACCATGTCGAGCTACGCCCCTAATGGAGGTCAGCGTTCGACAACATACTACAGGGTTCTTCGCAGAGCATCGCAGTACACCATGCTTGAGGCAACGCTCGACACGGGTCGTAAGAACCAAATTCGTGTTCACATGAAGGATTTGGGCCACAGCATTGTTGGTGACAAAAAGTACGGTGGCGTAAAGAGCCCTTTCGAGCGACTTGGACTACATGCCCACATTCTAGAGTTTGTGCATCCGGTTACGGGCAAAACGCACCGATTCGAATCGCATATTCCACGTCCATTCCTTGACGTATTTAAGGAGGCTTAGCGGAATGTGTCGGCTTATACCGAAATCGACAAGGACATTTAGTAAAACATTATATACACAAAAGGATCCTCTCCAGTCATTTCCTTTCCGTCTGTGAAATTATCTCCTGAGCTTGGTGCGGTGGCCGGCACCACTTCCTTTACCACACACTCACGAAGGGGGGGGATCTGCACTCGTGTAATCGCT
>CAXYUU010000453.1:0-3076 GCA_964292015.1 uncultured Acetobacteroides sp. | reverse complement strand
GTTACAACATGACCTATACCCACCGCTTCTCCAGCTTTGATAGCGCTCTTTTAGACGCGTATATGATGATTGCCGACGGAGAGGCTAATGGAATACTTATTGGCTCTGCCGATGAGATGACGCCCACACAAACCGTTATAATGGGACGTATGGGGGCATACAGAAATGGGGTTGTACCCAGCGAGGGGGCGTTCTTCTTTTTTGTAGGTAGTACCCCAATGGATGGTTGCTTAGGCATTATTGAAAATATTTACTTAGAAGGGCAGCTTGCCGATGGAGATTATGACTGTCATATCCATGCAGATAGGAGTTACCACACCTCTTCGGCTGAGGCTATGTACAAGGGCGTGGCATCCTTAGGAGAGGGCGCACAAAGAGTGCTTGTTTGTAATGATGGTTTTAAAATAGCATTTCGATGCTTATAGCGGTAATTATATGTCTGTTGCTTTTTGCCGTTTACGCCTCGCTATTTATTGGTTCGGGCGTGTATGTTAAGGCATTTTGCAGGGGCAAGGGTAATGGTAAGATAATTGCGCTAACCTTCGACGATGGCCCCGATCCGGTTTGGACTCCTAAAGTTTTGGAGGTGTTAAAGCGGTATAACGTAAAGGCCACATTTTTTTGCATCGGGCAAAAGGTTGAGCTATACCCTAAACTTGTTGAGCAGCTACTTGGCGATGGCCATCTTATCGGTAACCATACCTTTTACCATAAGTCGTGGTTTCCGCTTTTGAGCAAATCGAAAATGGTTGCCGAGTTGCAACGATTTGATAAGGTGGTGGTGAATATTTCAGGGCAGAAGGTAAGCCTGTTTAGACCGCCGTTTGGGGTAACTAACCCTACAATAGCTGCTGCTGTAAGATCGCTGGGATATAGGGTTGTAGGGTGGAGCATTCGATCGTTCGATACGGTAAAATCGGAGCGGAGTACTGTGCTTCGGCGAATTATAAGGAAGTGCCATTGTGGTGGTGTTATCCTACTTCATGATAATATCGCTCAGTGCGATTGGCTGGTTGAACAGGTTATTGTTCATCTGCTAAGTGAGGGATATGAGATTAAACGGTTAGATGAACTTTTTGAAAAATAGAAAATGAAACGAGCATGAATACGGGGATTCACCAAAGCAGATGAAAATCTGTCATGTAAGTTCAGTGTTACCATTAAGAAATAACTATTTACGCATGAAAGCAATTTTACTGGCAGTCATCCTGTTGTGTACAGTATCTACCTATGCACAGAATTATGGGAATAAAATAAATCCATCGCATGGATTCAGCGAACGGTTAAAGGTTGCAAGCGAAAAGACTCAGAGTATTACCTGCGATTTCGATCAGGTTAAGTATATGTCTGTGCTGGCAAAGACAAATAAATCGAAAGGAAAGTTTTTCTATAAAAAGGATCAGAAAATTTGCCTTGAATATACCAACCCACAGGGCAACTTAATTGTCATGAATGGCGGTAAGTTTAAGATCCAAGTAGGAGGGAAAACCACTATAGTTAGAATGAACTCCAACCCTATGATGCGTCAAATGGGAAATATGCTTGGTGCCTGTATGACCGGGAATCTAAATCTATTTGGAGCCGAATCATTATCGGAGTACTACGAGAATCAAAGCTACTACACTGTTGTAATAGTGCCTACTAATAGACGGGTAAAAGCCTACTTACAGCAGATTGAACTACGTTTCGAGAAAAGTGACATGTCGCTTTGTGTAATGAAAATGAGCGAAAACGAAACTGATTATACCCAGTATGAGTTTAGCGACAAAAAGTTAAACGCTACCATCGACGAAGATAGATTCAAAATATAGCCGAACATGTTGAAGAATGACTTTTATACGGTGGTAGGTGCTACTTCTGAAGGAAATACGCATAAAGTATTGGTGAAGATCAACGCTCAGCATCCAATATTCGACGGCCATTTTCCTCAGCAACCAGTTGTTCCGGGTGTTTGCACCATGCAGCTGGTAAAGGAGTGTGCTAGCGATATATTGGGGAAACGTATTCGGTATTCCTCAATCTCCTCGTGTAAGTTTATTTCTGCAATAGTTCCTTCCGATGAGCTCGTTGAGGTGAATATGGTGATGGCGAGCGTAAATGCTTTTCAGGCTGTGATATCCTTGGGTGGGAGTGTGGTGCTTAAAATGAAGGCAAATATAGTTGACCTATGAACCAGTGTAAGGATAGGCTTAGGGCTCTTGGGGCTGTTGTTGTAATTCCAACCTATAACAATGGTGGTACGTTATTGCATGTTATTGACGATGTTGCCTGCTATGCTGACGATATTATTGTGGTTAACGATGGTTCGACCGATGGCACATCAGAAATTCTTGCTTCGAAGCAGCATATTACTGTGCTGTCGTACGAGCGGAATAGGGGTAAAGGCTCCGCTTTAAAGGTTGGCCTGCGAAAGGCTACGGAACTTGGTTATCGATATGCCATTACCATTGACTCAGACGGTCAGCATTACCCTAACGACATCCCTCTGTTTCTGGATCAGATAGAAGAAACGCCAGATGCCCTAATTGTGGGGGCTCGTAACCTTACCGCCGATAATATGCCAGGGAAAAACACCTTCGCCAATAAGTTCTCGAACTTTTGGTTTAAGGTGGAAACCGGAATTACGCTCTCCGACACTCAGTCGGGATATCGGCTTTATCCCCTAAGAAAGATAGAGGGCATGCGCTTTTATACCCCTCGATACGAATTCGAGTTGGAGGTGATTGTTCGTTGTGCTTGGAAGGGAATTCCAGTTGTAAACATACCGGTTAAGGTTTTTTACCCCAACGAACAGGAGCGGGTTTCCCACTTTCGTCCATTACAAGATTTTACCCGAATTAGCATTCTCAACACCTTTTTGGTGTCGGTGGCGTTGGCATACTTTTATCCCTTAAGCTTTTTCAAGGCCCTAACTAGGGAGAATGTTAAGCGTTTTATCCGCGACCATATTACGCATTCCAAGGAGTCTAATCTTAAGATATCCTTTTCGGTTGTGCTAGGCATTTTCTTCGGAATTGTCCCCTTGTGGGGATATCAAATGATTTCGGCTGCACTTGCGGCGCATTTGTTGGAGCTC
>CAXYUU010000452.1:0-3083 GCA_964292015.1 uncultured Acetobacteroides sp. | reverse complement strand
GCTACTTACCCCATTTTTTTAGCTGCATAATTTTGTGGAAGATGTCGCTGTTTTGGTAGATACCCTGAAACTTCTCGGCACCAGGACCAAAGGCAAATACGGGGATTAGCGTTCCGGTGTGTGCGCCGGTCGAGAATTTTACCACGTAGTTGCCGTACTCCTCGCTTAGTCCGTTTACATCGGCAGGAGGGAGGGTAACGCCACCTGTTTCGTGATCGGCAAATACGAGAACTAGGGTATTACCATCCTTTTGGGCAAAGTCGAGCACCTCGCCAATGGTTTTATCGAAGTCGGCCATTTCGGCTCTAAGCGTGGCTTCCTCGTTACCGTGGCAGGCCCAGTCGATTTGCGAACCTTCGACCATCATCATAAAACCTTTCTTTTTTTCGCTGTTGAGCAGCTCGATGGTTTTCATGGTTGCCCGTGGCAGGTAGTTACCGCGTTCCTTGTTGGCAGCCTTTAGGTGCTCGTTGGCAACCACCACCATTGCCTTTTTGGCGTTAGAGGAAAAGTACGATGTGGTATCGGTATAGATGGAGTAGCCCTTGGTTTTTGCCTCGTCGATAAGGTTACGGCCATCCTTGCGGCTGGTGAAGTGCTTCATGCCGCCACCAACCAGCAGGTCGATGTTCGAGTTGATAACGTCGCCGGCAATTTCCTCGTACATGCCTCGCTTAAGCTGGTGAGCCGAGAAGGAGGCAGGCGTTGCGTGGGTTAAGCCGCAGGTTACCACAATGCCGGTTGCCATCTTGTTTTGGGTGGCAATCTCCATTAGGTTTGGCTTCACCTGGTTGTTAGCGTCGAGGCCAACGGCTCCGTTGGTAGTCTTTTCGCCAATGGCAAATGCGGTTCCACCAGCAGCCGAGTCGGTAATCTTTCCGCCCGCCGAGTAGGTTTTTATTGATCCAATATGGTTGAACCGTTCGAAGTTCGATGTGCCGTTAGCATCCAGTACTCGAAGAGCAACGGTGTTGTATCCCATTCCATCGCCAATCATAATGATGACATTCTTGGGGGTTTTTTGGGCATTCGCCAATGAAACGACTAGCACTAAGGCTATAAGTAGTATTCTTTTCATTCGATATAATTTTTGAACCAGAAACGGTTTTAAGGGGGCTAAGTTCACCAATTTTCTACAATAACAGGGGCCGAATTGTAAAATTCATCGGCAATTACTGTAGGTTTTATCCCCTAAAATGGGCAATTCGTCTAAATTTACCTACACTTAGTCGATTTGTTGTTGAGGAGTTCGCGATTCCGTTGTAGTTTTGAGACATAATAGTAAGTTGTTACACTTAATTCTTATTCCCATGAGGTCGAGTTGTTGTTCGCAATCGAAAACCATGAAAAAAATTGCTTTTGGACTAGTGCTAATTGCTGTGGGTGTTGTTCTAATGCTCGAAAAGATGAATTTTATCAGTCCAGAAGTAACCCACTGGATATTTACCTGGCAAATGCTGCTCATTGTAATTGGCTTTGTCAACATTTTTAGCCGCGAAAGCTACGTGTCGGGCTTAATTCTCATCATGATTGGATCCTTTTTCTTGGTTCCTCGAATTATCGACCTACCCTTTAACTTTATAGGGATGTTTTGGCCGGTGCTGCTCATTGGTGGTGGGGTTTTGCTCATCCTTAAGCACAGCGTAAAAAGCATTTGCGGTGAAAAAAAAACAGGCGACTTTACTGAGGACAACGTTGGACAATCGCCAACCGACGGAGAGGGTATGGTCGACGATTTTAACATCTTAGGGGGAACCAAGCGCCGCTATAACTCGAAGTTTAGAGGTGGTAAGTTTGTAAACATCTTTGGTGGTTCCGAAATCGACCTGTCGCAAGCCCAACTTGATAACGAGGTGGCCATAGTTGAAACGGTTTGCGTTTTTGGTGGAATAACCCTCTACGTGCCATCCGACTGGGAGGTGCAGGTTGAGGTTGTTTCTATCCTTGGTGGGTTCAGCGATAAGCGAAGCTACGTGCGCACAACGGTTGTAGAGCCTCGCAAGCGGTTAATCGTAAAGGGTGTTTGCGTGTTTGGCGGTGGCGAAATAAAGGGAGTTTAGACGGGTGAAATGAGACGGGAGATATGAGATGTGAGAAGCGTGCGTAAGCCCTATTCCCTATTCCCTACTCCCTACTCCCTATATAAAACAGTGTGTAGATGTTCGACCATCCAATAGTAAAAAACAGGGTACTTGGCATTGGCTATGCAGCCATCTGGTTTTTTGTGCTCGCGGTAAATACGGCGCTTGCCTACTCGTATGGCAGCTCGCCATTTGTCGACGTGCTTGTGCGCAACAGCATCTTCTGCCTTACCTTTGCCCTGCTTGCCATTCCGTTATGGTACAACGTCAACGGGTGCGGACTTCAACGCGGGTGGATTATGTTTATTTTCAACCACCTTGCAACAGCCTCGATATTTATCATAGTTTGGTATTTTATAAGCCATAGTATTGTTGTGCAGGTTATGCCTAACGGATCGGTGGCCTCGATGCAAGTCGAGAAGCAGATCCCCTTTAAGATTTTCTCGGGAATTATGGGGTATGCAATCGTCATCCTGTCGTACTACCTGCACATTTACTCGTGCGATTTACGCGAAAAGCATGACAAGGAGCTGCTCCTCCAGCGGTCGTTGAAGGAGGTGGAGATAAGCTTGCTTCGGTCGCAGATAAACCCCCACTTTTTGTTTAACAGCCTAAACTCCATCAGCTCGCTTACCATGGTTGATTCGACTCGTGCTCAGGAGATGGTGGTGAAGCTCTCCGACTACCTGCGCTACACGGTTTCGCAGGAGAAAACCAACTTTGTATCGGTAACCAAGGAGATCGAAAACATCCACCGTTACCTCGAAATCGAGAAGGTGCGTTTTGGATCGAAGCTGCAGTACCGTTTTGTTGTGGAGGATGATGCGCTGGATGCCGATATTCCCGCAATGATCCTTCAGCCGTTGTACGAAAATGCCATTAAGCATGGGGTGTACGAAAGTACCGAGCCCATCTTGGTGGAGACAAAGGTTTACATGGAAGAGGGCGGTTTGGTCGTATCGATAAGAAATAACTATCAGGATGGTGCCCCAATGGGCAGGG
>CAXYUU010000451.1:0-3095 GCA_964292015.1 uncultured Acetobacteroides sp. | reverse complement strand
ATAGTATGCTGATGCTCTAATGTCTAACATCTAATGTCTAACATCTCAAATCTCCTATCTAACATCTCTTATCTAACATCTCCTATCTAACATCTCACACCTAGTTCCAAGCCCGTAGCCCTACTAATTCAAATAATGCGGTCGGGCGTTCAACCGTATATCGATGATTTGAAGAATTATCACGGAGTCGAATTTAAAAACGATTTGCTGCCTATAGGCATCTCGGTAGGATACCGATTTATTCTTAACTAGAGAGTTGGGGGCACTTAGTGCTAGATTCATGCTGCCACTACGAGGCTGCCAACCAATGGTTAGCAATAGCCGCGAAGCGGCGCAGTATACCAGCGATGGGTGGAGCCGAAGGCGTAGCCCATCGATAAGAGATCGATAAGATTGGGCCGCAAATACCAAATGTCGTATCGCATTGGCAAGAAAAAGGCGCAGCGGCGGCAATGTTGGACGTGTCGTTAGGGTGTCGCCATGCTGCTGCCTGCTACACCGTCAGGCCTTAATAAGATTTAGAGGAGCCAACACCCCCGAAGGCATTCGGGATGGTGCAAATGTTGCTATAATATGCTAACTTGGGATTCTATGACAACAACACGCCTGCTTTACCTAGGGAAAGGAATTCCCGTCATATTTTGGATTACCCTACTTATCTGTGGGCTGCTGCTGCCGGAGTATAGCCACCTTTCGAATTTGGTGAGCCAGCTCGGCGCTGTTGGAACCGAAACTCAGCTGCTGTTTTCGGTAGGATTGCTGGTCTGCTCAATCTTAAGCGTTCTTTTTGTTATTGGTCTGTACCGAACCTGTCGACAGGTTGGCCTAAGCACCATACCGGTGCTGCTGATTCTATTCTACTCGTTTTCCATTGCAGGTGCAGCGGTATTTCCGCTTCCACTACGGCTGCATTCAATTTTCGGCATGCCTTCGGTACTGCTGGTGCTATCCCCATTGCTGAGCCTAATCTTATGGAAGGATGGCGTGCTTCCATCTACCTTTAGGGCGATGACCCTATTGTGCTTTCTGGTTATGTCGCTTGGCTTTCTGTCCTTTATGCCCGATGTGCTGGGTAGCTATCCGGGATTAAAGCAACGATTCTTTCATATAGGCTGGTCGGTATGGTTCGTTTACCTAAGCTACAGCTCTACCCGATTGTCAAACAACCAGAAAAGAACTATTTGCTACTAGGGAGAAGTGAACAGTGAACAGTGAGAAGGGAGTAGGGAGTAGGGTTAAAGTTAGAGTAGTCTCATATCTCACATCTCATATCTCACATCTCATATCTCACATCTCACATCTCACATCGTGATCCCTGAATCCAAAGTACCCGCTTTGTCGAGTAACGGTCTGCATATTTGGACAAAAGCGCGGTAATGTTGCCTTAACCGTCCAACTTTGAGCTAATTATCTAGCATTTATTTTTCCCTCTCACTATCCTGAGTATCTTTGTGACTTAATTATTTACGGCGACGAATATAATCCGCATCTCTTGCTACGGGAAGTGTTGATGAGTAACCTCATCGAGCGGGTAACATCAACCGTTGAAAAACAATACCATTCGAATGAAATTTGAGGAGTATCACATATCCGACCAAATAAAAAGAAATCTTAAGGAGCTAGACTTTAAGCGTCCTACAGATATACAGCACCGATCTATTCCCGCCATTTTAAAGGGCGAAGACGTGTTGGCAATCGCCCAAACGGGCACGGGCAAAACGGCAGCATTTGCCATTCCGGTTATCGACATGCTGCACGAGAGCAAGTCGTCGACCCGAACCGACGGTATTAAATGCCTAGTGCTGGCTCCAACACGTGAGCTGGCCATTCAGATATCGGAGGTGTTCCGAAAGATCGGGCAGTTTACCCGCGTAACCACGTTCTGCGTTTTTGGTGGGGTGGAGCAGGATCCTCAAATCATGCGTCTCGAAAAGGGGATCGATGTCTTGGTATCTACCCCAGGGCGTATGTTCGACCTGGTAAGCCAGGGGCACATTAAGCTCAACCAGGTGAAGATCCTAATTTTAGATGAGGCCGACCACATGCTCGACTTGGGCTTTGTGCGCGACATTCAGGATGTGATAAAGTTTCTTCCCCGTAAGCATCAAACGCTATTCTTTTCGGCAACCATCAACGATTACATAAAGGATATCGCCTACTCGGTGGTGCGTAACCCCATTCGTATTCAGGTTTCGCCTAAGGATCCGGTGGCAAAAAACATTACCCACTCGGTAATATTTGTCGAGATGGACGATAAGCGTTTCTTCCTAGAGCGGGTGATCTCCGAAAACCCCGACAGTAAGATTCTTGTATTTGTTCGCACCAAGGTACGTGCCGAGCGTGTTTGTAGCGCAATGGAGCGCGTGGGGGTAAAGACTATCACCATTCACGGTGATAAGGAGCAGGACGAGCGTAGCGATGCCATGTCGAAGTTTAGCAGTGGCGAGGTAAAGGTGCTTATTGCTACCGATATCAGTGCAAGAGGTATCGACATCCCGCATGTCGACTATGTGGTAAACTACGATTTACCCGATAAGCCCGAGAACTACGTTCACCGCGTTGGACGAACCGGACGTGGAAAAAACAAGGGGTTGGCGGTGTCGTTCTGTAGTACCGAGGAAAAACCGGTGCTAAAGGAGATAGAGGACTTTTTGGATAAGCCTATTACCGTTAAGGAGGTAACCTATCAGGATTACTCGGAGACCATCGACTTTTCGAAGGATGGTAGCGAAGACTGGAAAGGGTTGCTGCGCGAGGCGAATGCCCCGGTTGAGGTGAAAAAGAAAAAGACGAAGTCGGGATCGAAATCTAAATCAAAAACAAAATCGGCGGCTGCAAAACCTGATAAGAAGGGTAAGAGCAGCTGGTAAAATATAGAAACGGCTACCTTTAACGGGTAGCCGTTTTTGCATGCTATGTGGTTAGGCTATTCGAGTTGTGGGATGGCTTTACTGTATGGAGTTCATGGTTCTTCTGATTTCTCTCGATTCGCTTATCATCCCCTTATCCCTTGTTGCGTTGTATAGCGCTTCGAACCGGCTTTTTGATATGTAATCTTTTGAGGTAACGAACAGATTCCCTTTCATCGATTTCAG
>CAXYUU010000450.1:0-3097 GCA_964292015.1 uncultured Acetobacteroides sp. | reverse complement strand
GGGGCAACGTTCGGCGATTTCGTCGTTAGCGGAGCTGGTTACCGACGAACGGCCTTTTTACATCCTAAAGATGCACGGTTTTGCCGGAACGGGTAAGACAACGCTCGTATCGGCATTTGTACGGGTGCTGTTGGGTATGGAGATGAAGGTTGAGCTGCTCGGGCCAACCGGTCGAGCCGCCAAGGTGCTGTCGGCATACTCTGGCGAGATAGCCCTTACGGTTCATAAGAAAATATACCGGCAAAAGACCGCAGACGACTACGTGTCGAAATTCTCCCTCGATAGAAATCTGTCCAACGATACCATCTTTATTGTGGACGAGGCCTCGATGATTGCCGATTCGAGCAACGACTCGAACTCGTTTGGCACCGGAAACCTGCTCGAAGATCTCATCTCGTACGTGAAGTCGGGGCGTGGCTGCAAGCTTATCCTAGTTGGCGATAGCGCACAGCTACCACCGGTGGGCAAGGAGAATAGTCCTGCCCTCGACCGCAAAACGCTCAGCTACTATGCCGATGTGGAGGAGGTGTGGCTGCGCGATGTGGTGCGGCAGGCGGCCGCTTCGGGCATACTCGAAAACGCCACGGTGATACGGTCGATGATCGAAAACGAAGAGGTTCGGCTTCCTCAAATTGCGCTAGACGGATTCGACGATATCGAGCGGATTGCGGGTGTCGACCTCATCGAGAAGATATCGGATACCTACGATAAGGTTGGCATCGAGGATACCATCATCGTTTGCCGATCGAATAAGCTCGCCAATAGGTACAATCAGGGTATCCGTGGGCAGATCCTTTACCGCGAGGAGGAACTCGTGCGCGGCGACCTGCTGATGGTGGTTAAGAATAGCTACTTCTGGACCGAGGGTTTTAAGGAGCTGGAGTTTATTGCCAACGGCGATATTGCCGAGGTGATGCGCATCCGAAGGTACCACGAGCGCTACGACTTTCGCTTTGCCGAGGTTACGGTTCGGCTGGTAGACTACGGCGATTTGGAGGTAGACTGCTACATTATGCTCGACGCGTTGATGTCCGACTCTGCCGCGCTGAGCTACGATCAGGGGCGAACCTTTTACCAGAAGGTGTCGGAAGACTACCTGCACATTGCCTCGAAGCAAAAACGCTACAAGGAGATGCGCCGCGATCCCTTCTACAACGCCCTTCAGGTTAAGTATCCCAACGCGGTTACCTGTCACAAGGCGCAGGGTGGGCAGTGGAAGACGGTGTTTGACGACCAGGGCTACTTTGTCGACGATATGGTGTCGAAGGAGTACCTGCGCTGGCTTTACACCGCACTTACCCGTGCCACCGAGAAGGTGTACCTGGTAAACTTCCCCGATAGGTTTTTTGAGTAGCAATAGCTTAAAATAGGATCAACAAAGGCGGCAATAACCAGTAGGGTTGTGTCGCCTTTGCTGGATATGGGTGCTTATGTCTTGGCAACGAGCTGCTTTTTCATAGAATGAAGCTGGGTTGTGGCGGTGGGGATTGGGGATGTTGAAGTTTGTGCTGTAAAGCTTAGCTGCAGTATGGTTGGATCCAACCTTATCCTACTTATCAGTGTAGTGTCCTTTTGTGGAGATGATGTAAACTATAACTGTCTCATCGTTGACAGAGTAGATAATGCGATCCTTCTTGTTGATTTGTCGACTCCAAAAACCAGACAGGTTGCCTTTTAGTGGTTCTGGTGAGGCAAATCCCACCAATGGGTGTTCCGCTAACTCCTCCATTATGCGCTCAATTCGGTTAATGGTAATCTTATTACCCGATTTGTAGTGTTGCTGTAGCTCTTTCTTGGCGTTATCCGAAAAGGCTAAAGTATATCTTCCCATATATTCTTGGGGTCTTTAATGGTGGTTATTCTACCAGCCTTAATATCTTCAATCCCTTTTCGAATGGACTCCATAAGCTCTGGATCGGATTGAATGTACTCCGTTTCCGTTAGTGGTTTGAGCTCGTAGGATGTTTTACGTCCTCGCTGAATGATGATGCGCTCGTTTTGGTCAACCAGGTCGAGGTATTTTTTTTGGTTGTCCCTAAATTCTCGGGTGCTGATTATTAACATGACTTTCTGTTTTAATGTGTACCGTTAATGGTACAAATGTAGCTCCATTTTCTCCTTTTCTTCCTCATTTTAAGGGATTTTATCTGTTTCTCTTGGTGCTTAAATGGGAAGTTTGGCTTTTCGGCGTCTTTAGCTATCTAGTTATTGGCCGTCTCTTTCCCATCCCTGTTGTCGTAATGCCGGTTGGGGCAACTGCTCTTTTTGTGGAATAGGATTGGGGATAGCTGCTACTACGGCATTTGGCCAGCCACCCCAACGAGCTACTCCCCGATAATCTTTACCAGCACCCTTTTTCTGCGCTTGCCGTCGAACTCGCCGTAGAAGATTTGCTCCCACGGGCCAAAGTCGAGCTGACCGTTGGTAACGGCGCACACCACCTCGCGCCCCATCACCTGACGCTTGAGGTGGGCATCGGCGTTGTCTTCGTAGCCGTTGTGCTGGTACTGTGCATGGGGTTTTTCGGGGGCCAGCTTCTCGAGCCACACCTCAAAATCGTGGTGCAGGCCACCCTCGTCGTCGTTGATGAATACGGAGCTGGTGATGTGCATGGCGTTGCACAGCAGCAGCCCCTCGCTGATGCCGCTCTCGCGCAGGCACTGCTCGATGGTTGGCGTGATGTTGATGAACTGTCGACGGCTGTGGGTGTCGAACCAAAGCTCCTTGCGGTACGATTTCATGGGGATGTCTGTTTTACGATTTTAGGCCAATGGCTTTAGCGCAAATTTATTAAGAAAAGGGAAGGATGCAACGGGGGATGGTGTATGGGGTGGGCGGTTGGAGCAAATATTCTGCCGCGAATTCTATTTGGTCGAGCAAATGGTTTTCCGCTGCTGGCGGAAGTACATTTTGCCGACCAAATGGCGTTCCGCAGTTTGCGGAAGTGCATTTTGTCGAGCAAATGGCATTCCGCAGTTAGCGGAAGTACATTTTCAAGTGTAAATGGCATTCCGCAGTTAGCGGAAGTACATTTTCAAGTGTAAATGGCATTCCGCAGTTAGCGGAAGTACATTTTCAAGTGTAAATGGCATTCCGC
>CAXYUU010000449.1:0-3101 GCA_964292015.1 uncultured Acetobacteroides sp. | reverse complement strand
CGGATGTTGGCTTGGGATAAACAAGTGCCATTCCCGATGTGCTTTTTGAACAGCCACCCTCGTTAGCTACCTTAAGAGTTACATTATACCCGAAAAGTACCGCACTTGTATTGGTGAACTGATGCTGACGTTCTGGGATAAATAATGTCTCCACTAAATCAACATTAGAATCTGATTCAAAGTCCCAACTATAGGTGTTATCCTTATTTCCCTTTGAGGTATTAACTATGGTTGCCATAAAAGGGGTGCAATCGCCAAGTCCCACAATGCTGAAATTGGGATCAATACGGGAGTAAACGGTTACGGGGGTAGCTAACGAAGTGCTCTGGCATCCCCCTTCGGTAGATTTGGCCGTAAGCTTAACATCGTACGTTACGGGAGCGTAGGTCGCGTTATTATAAAGGTGAGTAACGGTAGCGGTAGCCTCTGAAGATGTCGCCCCATCGCCAAAGTCCCAAATAAAATCGGTAGCCCCTGGTGATGGCGACTTAATTATGTTAAGCGCCTCCCCATCGCAAAGCGTTGCATCGGCAATAGAAAACTGCGCCTTAACGTATGGGTACAGGGTAATATCTTGCTTAAAGGAATCCTTACATCCTCCGGCTCCCTCTACATCTAACGTTATGGTATGGGTGGTTGTCGTAGCAGAGGTGCTTGACGTAGAGATATCGTAAGTATTCGCTGTAATAGGATTATTTGTAAATCCATTCCAATTCCAGGTTCGTTTAGCGATGGCCCCTGTAGAACCATCGGTAAGTACCGCATTAAAATCGGGGTTGGGGCAACCGCTATTCTTATCAAGGGCAAAGAAGGCCGCTACCTTACCGTAAACATCAATGGTATCCTTGTCCACCGACTTACACCCAAACTTGTTTATCATGGTCAGCGAAACATTGTATCGCTTTTTATCCAGATTTAGTACCGAAAAATCGTGAGCTACAGTTTTGCCATCGGTTTTAATACTTCCGCCATCGCCATAATCCCAGATGTAGGTTATGTCGGTTGAAGGTAGAGCCGTAGCAGGAGAGGTATTCTCGAATGTTACGCTACGTGGCGAGCAGTAGCTAATTGGCGTTGGGTCTATTCGGTGTAACTTTGCCTCAACCGATGGGTAAACCGTAATCTTTTTATCCACTATATCACCGCAACCAGATTCATTCTCAACCGCAAGCTGAACGGTAAAGGTAATGGGTTCACTTGTAGTGTTTACGTAAACATGGTTAAGCTGCTCTACCAAACCTGGAGTGACAAACTTACTTGAGGAACTTTTTATACCATCGCCAAAGCTCCACTCCAGCAGCGCTGCATTTAAAGAGGTATTTGTAAAGTTCACCGTTAAAGGAGAGCAGCCCGTAATATTGTCAACCGAGAAGTTTGCCTTAACGGGAGCAAAAACCTGAAGGTTAATTTTTACGATCTCCTTTAAATCACAGACACCAGATACTGCTACTTCGTACTGCTTAATCCCTGTAACTGGAACATTTGCTACTGGATTAAATATATTGGGGTCGCTTAGGTACTCTGCAGGGCTCCATTTATAGCTTATTCCTCCCTTTGCGTAAAGCTGTATTTTTTCGCCAAAGCAAACCTTCGTTTCTCCAGATTCCACACCCGAAACATTTGCCGCAATAACCATCGTGTTAAAATCGGAAAAGTAGCCGTAGCTGCACCCATTATCAGGTCCCCCATAAAAGACACCAAGGTGAAACAAATCACCCTGATTGGTAAGTATATTTCCAACATTCTCCTTTAACGAAGCAAACTTCCCCGTATTCCAATCGGTAACCTGCAAAAACCACCACTTCGTTCCAGGAAGGTTGGTCCAGTCTTTTCCGCCGGCGGCTGCCCGCATGTCAACCTTTACACCATTCAGGTAGAACTTGTCTTTACCGCCCTCACGAACCATAATGTTCGTATTAAAAGTTTTACCTGCTTCGGCTAGCTTGTAAAACGCCACCTGGGTACTACCCGTACACCTATCAATTGCAGGCAAAATAGCTCCCCCCAACTCGCAACCAAAACCGCCAATATGAAATACGGACACCTTTTTATCAGCATCAATAACACAGTAGCTTCCATCAATAACAACTTCCTGCTGCTGTCCGGCATTTAGCGTATAGGTAGTAGAAACAGATCCATCATTATTCTTTACGGTAATGGTAGTATTATCCTCCACTGCGGTGATATAGCAATCCTCCTTATTTCCGGGAGCCAACATTGTTTTTAACACCACGTATGTTTTTCCCAGCGATTCGATATTAACCAGCTGGTCGCCGATGGTATCTCCGCAGCCCATTATTCCACTAACGGAATCGTCGTTTGTGGTAATGGCAATATTCTTATCCGAAGATACCTCTGTCCCGGCTAAATGTGCTCCCCCTTCCAATCTAGGAGACCCGCCAGACAATTCGGGAACAACGCAAATGGTTTGCCCCTTATTTAACACAATAGACTTGGTTGTTCCTTTCGGAATTGGCACCCCATGCATATATGCGTTTTGGGTTGGCTTGATATTGACCGTCGTATTATCTTCGGTTGCAACAATATTTATCGAGGAGTAAGGTTTGGGAGAATAACCTCCACCATTACTACGTATTGTTTGGAAAGGGACGTAAAAATGCATTCCTAGGGCATTTTTTCCTTTAAGGGCATAAATCTCGGTATTATAAAAATTAGCAATTTGATAGTAGGCCGTAACAGGAGTAGTTGACGTAATCTTTAATCCACACTTATTATTGTTCAGCGTATTAAAAACATTCTCCAAATTGGGAACCCCTGCCCCCATATTAATAAAGGCATCCATCGAAACCGAGGTAGCGGTTCCTACTGGTATATCAATAACCATCGCTTTAAAAGATGGATCAGCAGGCATGCTAATGGTAACCTTACTTGCCATGTTAAACGTAGAAAACGTAAGCTTGGCAGGTGTGCCTCCTGGAGATCCATGACCTGAAGTTACATCCGGTACAACAAACCAAAATTCAGTATCCGTTTGCCCAAAAGATTTCAGACCACAAATAGAAAATAGAAGTAATAGCAAAATACTCCTAATAGGATTAAACTCAGCCCTTATTTTCATAACCAGCAACTATCTTTATAAG
>CAXYUU010000448.1:0-3104 GCA_964292015.1 uncultured Acetobacteroides sp. | reverse complement strand
TTTTCTCCCATTTTTACACCCATATATTTTCGTTTTCACCAGATTCAACTCCCGCCATGTTTTTCCCCCCACCGACGTATTTTCGCCTGCACGTCGGCTAAGGTACGGGAGAACCTCTTTTACCGGCCCGTAAGGTACGTACTTTGCCACATTAAACCCCTCCGCGGCCAAGTTAAACGAAAGGTTATCGCTCATGCCGTAGAGCTGCGAGAACCAAATGCGGCTATCGTTCGTATCTAACGAATTCTTGTAAACAAGCTCCACCAAAAGTCTCACGCTATCCTCATTATGGGTACCAGCAAAAAGGCTAATCCTACCAATGTTTTCGACCGAGTATATTAGCGCATCATCGTACTGCTGGTCGGTATCCGCCTTTGTTGCATTAATTGGAGATGAATACCACAAGGCGCCCGCCCGCTCTCGTTCCTTTTCCATATAGGCTACACGCACAAACTTTGCACACACCAGATACCCCTTTTCAGCTGCACGTTGGTGCATCCGCTTTAGGTAGTCCAGCCGATCGTGCCTATACATCTGTAGCGTATTGTAAACAACCGCCTTCTGAATATTGTAACGCTCCATCATCTGCTCAACCACCCCGTCGATTGCCCGTTGGTAGCAGTAATCTTCGGCATCGATAAGAATTGGGATACCAACTTCGGCAGCTTTAGCACATAGGGCATCCACCCGCTGCGTAAACTGCAAAAACGTAGCCTTTTCCTCTTCGGTTAACCCTTCTCCGCTCGATACTTTCGCAAGTACTCCGGGCTGGGTGATGCCCGTTGGCTTAAATACCGTAAAGGCAACGTAGGAATGCCTCCCGCTAAACTCGATGCTCCTCATTATCTCGGCAAAACATGCGCCCGTAGAGGCGTCATCCTCCTTCCCCTCCACCGAATAGTCGAGTATGGAGCGAACCTTAAAATCGAATAGCTTCTGGGCTGTTCTATCGCACTCCTCCAAGGTTTCACCGCCCACAAACTGAGCATATAGGGTAGGCTTAACAAGCCAGTTAATGGGTAGCCGACTCTTTAATGCCAAGGCAGTTAACGAATTTAGAACGCCTACCAACCGTGGACTATTGATCGATTTAAAGAGCAGCTGAGCCTTGCGAAGTTCAAGATTCGATTTTATTTCGAAGGCTATCTCGGTATTGTTGAAGTCTACCATAAACGTTATAATGGATTAGATACCAAACCAAATATAGCCACCTATTTTCAATTCGACTATAAAATGGCCTAAAAAGAATGGAATATTTAGCACATACAACACAACTACCGCCTGATGGTTTAGTAATGAGGATGGGTAATGTTGAATTAAATAAAAAAGCCTTGATCGGAATCCGATCAAGGCTTTACTTTATCTTAATGTGACCCCGGCGGGATTCAAACCCACGACCTTCAGAACCGGAATCTAACGTTCTATTCAGCTGAACTACGGGGTCGGTTAACGAGGTGCAAATCTAACAATAATAATTATTCTTTAAAACGTTTGTTGATGGAAATACACAAATATATTTTACGCTATTCGTACTATTAATTTATGTAAAAAGATACAAATTGGCTAAAATAAAATATATTTACCCAATAAATTATTTTATACATAACACTGCCATGTTACGTTTACTACAAATTGCCACAATCATCGCAATTGCCCTTACGTTGGGCAGCTGCGATAGGGAAAAACAGGACGACACTGTCCTGTTAGAAGGAACCACGTGGGCTCTTAAAGCAAGCATCCATACCACCAATGGTGACGTTGATTTTGTTTCAACCGCGAAGCCTATTCAAATCTCCTTTTTAAAGGGAAAAAGGTATATTTTCTCGTCGAACTCAAAAAGCGTCCTGTCGAGCTACAAGTTTAGCTCCGAAGCAGGGCATGCCAAATTTTCGAAACCGTTAAAACCTGCAAATTTCGGACACGAGGCCAACGTTTACCTAGCCGCTACACTTAGCTCAACAAGCTACGAGATTGCAGGAAACTGTCTTAGAATTGCCAACCCTTCATCGAATGACTTCCTGGTGTTCGAAAGAATAAAATAAGCAAGACGTGAGCAATCACGTTTTGTTTTTCGTTGTAATACCGCTTCAGCTTACTCCAATTACCATTCTCTTTAACGACAATCAAATACACCCTGTCACGATTAGGTTCTATTTGCCAATCGGTGCGATGCTACCTTACAAGCTATATTTACCCTCCTTAATACGGCGTTGCATTGTCTTAAAAAACAATCTTTTCGTCTACAAAAGCACCAATTCCCAATAGGAAAACCAGCGCAATCGGCAGAATGCACAGCCTTAGGATTGCTACATACACAATACGTACTACAAGCCAAGATATTCAAACTGTTGCTTTTGCCTACCGGCTCGTTGCGCTACTTCTACCCCTATCTACCTGCAGCACTCCCTTTAACCCCAATTCGATGCGCTGCAAAGCGGCATGACAAGCACTCCTCCACGGCCTTTTCGCCATCTCCAATCAGCATACCCACGTGTAAGTAAAACACCAACACCTCCGACACAACGCTTCGAAATGTTGAACAAATGTAGGGCTGCCTGCTGAGCATTATCGAAAGTATGGAAGGAGCATTCGCCCATTAATAGCTTGTATCAATGTTCTAACAGCAAGATTCCCCAACTTGCCGGCTAGCTACCTTAGGTTGGTAGCTGAAGTAAAGTAGGTGGTAGCCAGTCTAACCATTTGTGCCCCTATCCGTGCCATCTGAAAAGACCTGGAGGTAGCATCCAAAGCGGTACGATATGCCAACCACCCCCATATTCACAACAGAACCGACGTGTTGTTGTACCATATCGAGCACAATACGAATGCAGCTACCGGTAAAATCGCCCTATAGGCTACTGCAACCCTAAGGTACGCCAAACCATTTACCTCGAATAGGGTATTCAATGCCTCAGATGCCTAACATGTTAACAAAAGTTCACCAGCCAAGGTTATCGAGGCGCTTTTGCCGGATGGTGCTACCGTAATTACCATCCCTGCACAGCTGGTTATGGTTCAACAACCGGATTACGGAACCAAAATCATCTTTTAAAAGTAACACGATTCCAATAGCTACAAGGCAACTCCATCAGCAACGGTACGTT
>CAXYUU010000447.1:0-3107 GCA_964292015.1 uncultured Acetobacteroides sp. | reverse complement strand
GCAGCTAGCGTCTAAAAAGAAATCAGGTGATGTCCTACAGGGACGAGCACCAAAAGATTTTAGGTGGTTAAGCGGCGAGGCTCCACCCCTTCCCATTCCGAACAGGGTCGTTAAGCTCGTCAGCACCGATGGTACTGCTACACCAAGTGGGAGAGTAGGTGACCGCCGAATTTACGAAGCCCCAGAATTTCTCTGGGGCTTTTTTGATATTTAGTAAAGTATGATTAAAAGGACATTTATTCTCACGCTATTCTGTCTCTTTTCATTTGCTTCATTCTCTCAAGAGAAGGGCAAGGTAGATATTGTTGGGGTTACTAGAAATGCTCCAGATTCGATATTAAATAAAAAGCTTAATAGTCTATACTTCGACGATTCGCTCAACCGAGTTCGAATTTTTTCGTGGAACATCAATACTTTTACTAACATACCTACACGTGTTGGTATTGATACGGGGCAACGTAATCTTCAAAAATTGTACCCGTTTTATCAGGATGATAATGTAGGTGCTACTTATCTAGGAAACATAGGTGGTGCGCAGATACTTCACGATTTTTTCAAAATTCAAGCGCCTACGTCTTTTATTTTCCAAAATCCATATCAAGTTTTTACAGGGACACCTGAAAGCATTAAATTCTACAATACAAAAGTTCCTTTTTCGAATATACGCTATGCTACGGCAGGAAATAAAACCGAGGCTGAGGAAATATTTGGTCTTACTTTATGTCAAAATGTAAATCCAGCATTAAGTTTTGGGATTAACTACAATCGTTTTGGGACGAAGGGTTTATACAAAAACCAAGGTTCTAAAACAAAAGATTTTAGTGGGTATGTTTCCTATCTAGGGAAAAGGTATTCTGCTTATGCTGGCTATATTTTTAACCTTGCTGATGTTAATGAAAATGGAGGTGTTGCAGATGATGGAAATATACTGGATACAACCATTAAGCCTAGGTATATTGATGTAAGAATCCGAAAAGCGTCTAATCTTATCAAAAATAATACGTTCTTCATTTCACAAACTTATAGCATGAGGTTTTCTTCGTCGGAAAATTTTATGAAGGATGGAATTTATTTTGGGCCAATGGCACTTATAGGACTATACTCACAGTACTCTAATTATCATAGAGTGTATTCTGACGATACTTCGGGTATATCTCAATTCAAATACTATAAAAACTTTTACATTAGTCCGAGTGCAAGTTACGATTCCACTCATTTGAGAGAGATAGATAATAGATTTTATATTCAAATTCGTCCTTATACTGATAAATCACTGCTAAATTTATTTGGAGGAGGTGTTGGTTATCAGAATTTAAAGTACTATATGTTTAGTCTTAATGACTACCTTTTTGGAAATGATAATGTTAAGCAGTACAATATTTACGGTTATGGTTATGCATCTGGTAGGTTTAGAAAGTTTATTGACTGGAATGGTTTTGCGAAGCTAGTTTTAAATGGACACAATGCTGGAGATGTTGATGGCAGAGGACGTGCAGTTTTTTCAGTTTATCCATGGGGTCATGAGGTTAAGATGGTAGGCGATTTTAAGTTTAAAACTGAAACCCCCAATTATTTTATTGATACTTACTTCTCTAACCATTTTGCTTGGTCAAATAATTTTGATAAAATAGTTGATACACGAGTAGAGGTTAACCTGGAAATACCCTCAATTGATTTAGGTATGGGAGTACGTCAGGCGGTTGTAAACAAGTATGTTTTTTTTAATAAAGAAGCGGTGCCAGAACAAGTTGATGGATCAATAAGTGTTACATCGGCTTTCTTTAAAAAGGATATTGCTATTGGTCACTTACACATTGATGGTCAGGTTCTATTTCAAAAATCATCTAATGAAAAAGCTTTGCCACTTCCATCTATTTCGGTTAATGCAGGTATTTACTACCAATTTACCATCGTGAAGAATGTGCTAAGTTCTCAAATTGGAGTTGATGTTCAGTATAATAATGCGTACTATGCTTATGCATATAATCCTGCAGTAGGTCAATTTCATGTGCAAGACTCTAAGAAAATAGGAAACTATCCTTGGTTAGATGCTTTTGCTAATTTTAAATGGAAACGAGCGGCTTTATTTGTTAAAGTAAGAAATATTGGGGTTGGTTATGTTGGTACGTATGACTATTTCTCGGCATTACACTATCCTCGGGTTCCTCTTCAACTTCAGTATGGCTTGTCGTGGTCGTTTTATGACTAGCATATAGGGTTGAATCGAACAATACCCACTTAGTTTTTGTTCTGTGTGTACCGATTTCACCAAAAATTAAGGTATGAAAGGTATTCGTTTATGTGCCTCAATTATGCTTTTCTTTGTTTTACTACTTTCTTGTAGGTATGAAGCTGTAACTGATGGTAGTTTAAGAAGAAGTAAGATACATGCAGAAGCGAAGTATTTAACAGCTATTCTTGAAATAAATACACCGGGATATTTTCTTAATAATGGGCTTCCAACAGGCTATCATTTTGAAATGTTGCGCAGTTATGCTACTAGCAAAGAAGTTCAACTTAGGATCATTCCTTTTACCTCTATCGAAAATGCCACTGGATATCTAAAATCAGGAAAGGCTGATATTTTAGCAGTAGAAAATGTAAATATTAATGACAATAATATACAGCGAACAATTCCGCATTGGAAGGTAAATTTTGCGACCATATCTTTTAGTCGAAAGGCTATGAATAAAAATGATATAGTATATGTACCTAATAATGCATTTGATAATGAAAGTTTAAAGGCTTTAAAATGCAAGTATCCCAATATTGTTCTTTTTGACGGGTTAAACATAGGACTTTTGGTAGAACATTTGCTTACTGACATTCATGCATTTATTATTGTCCAATCATCAATTGCAGCTGCTGTTAAGATTAAATACAAGACGATATCGATATCCCATTTAAAAGAAAATTCAAGTAGTTCATGGTACGTGGTTAAAAGTTCAAAAATTCTTTACGACTTAAATAGTTGGATAGCCACTAATCGAAATACCTCTTCCCATCCTTCATTTTACTCATCATTTTACCAAAATTATAAGGTGAATAGTTGATTGTCGGCAGGGGTAAGTTTACAAGCGGATTTTAAACTATCGAATTACGATAGT
>CAXYUU010000446.1:0-3108 GCA_964292015.1 uncultured Acetobacteroides sp. | reverse complement strand
CAGACAAATGCAAACCGAAGATGGCCAGGTAGGCGATACTCATTCTATCTCGGCAGGCCTCGATTACCCCGGAGTTGGCCCCCTTCATGCGCATCTGCATAGCATAAAAAGAGGCACATACCTCCCCATTAACGATCAGGAAGCCCTAGATGCTGCCTTTGAGCTAACCCGCCTGGAGGGAATCATTCCCGCTTTAGAATCGGCTCATGCTCTTGCGCTTCTTTCGAAGCTAAAGATGAAACCTTCGGATATCGTTGTGGTTAACCTTTCGGGAAGAGGCGATAAGGATATGCAGACATACATCGACGAAATGAACAAACAGTAGAAGGTTGCAAGGAATCTTCATCCTAAAAAACAGCGTAGATGAACCGTATTAAAAACCTATTTACCAGCAAGAAAAAAGGAATTCTATCGGTGTACTTCACTGCGGGGTATCCTAATTTAAACGACACCATTCCAACGCTAGAGGCTCTCGAAAAATATGGGGTTGATATGGTCGAACTTGGCATACCCTATTCCGATCCTATGGCCGATGGACCAACCATCCAAGAATCGTCGACTGTTGCCATTCGTAACGGAATGCGCATAGAGCTGCTTTTAAACCAGCTTAAGGATATTCGCCAAAAAATTCGCATCCCCATCATACTTATGAGCTACTTCAACCCTACCTACCTTTACGGGTTTGAACGTTTTTGCAAGCAGGCCTCCGAAGTTGGTGTAGATGGATTGATAATACCCGATTTACCTATCTTTGAGCTTGAAAACACCTATAAGGCGATTATCGAAAAGTACCACCTTTCGTTTACCATGCTCGTTACCTCCGACACAACTGAAGAGCGCATTCGGAAGATCGACGACCTAACCACCGGCTTTATTTACCTGGTTAGCTCGGCCGCAACTACGGGTGGAACCTCTAACATGTCGGATGCTAAAATGGCGTACTACAAGCGAGTAGCCGAAATGAAATTACAGAATCCCCTAATGGTAGGCTTTGGGGTGCACAACAACCAAACCTTTACCGAGGCAACCACCTACTGCAACGGAGCAATAGTTGGAAGCGCCTTTATTCGAGCTCAAAAATGTGGCGATGATATTGACACAACCGTAAAAAAGTTTGTTTCTTCGATAGCAAACGCCCAATAATATGATGAAGATTACGATTTGGACTCGGTAGCATTTTACTTTTTGTTAAATTTGACCCAGTGTTCTACGAAACGAGCATGATTACAGCAATTCACCAAAGCAGATGGGAATCTATCATGCGAGCTACAGGTGACCTTTAAGATACAGCAATATTCACGTGAAATAAAAGATACCAGCAATGGAAAATAACGATAAAATGGAGTACGGCACCTACGAAGCTGCCGTTGAGAAGAGCAATAAGCTCGAAAAGGACATCATCGCAAATCCGCTTAACTATAGAGTGCTAACAGGCGACCGCCCAACCGGAAAGCTGCATATTGGGCACCTATTCGGATCGTTACAAAACCGCGTTAGGCTACAGCAGCTTGGCGTGCCTACCTATATTGTAATTGCCGACTACCAGGTGCTTACCGACAGAAATACGTTTGAGCAAATCTCACAAAACGTAAAGGAGCTTACCATCGACTACCTTGCTGCCGGATTAGACCCCGAAAAAGGAAGAACGGTGATATTCCCGCACAGCCACGTACCCGAGCTAAACCAGCTGCTGCTACCGTTCCTTACCCTAGTATCGAATGCCGAGCTTAACCGCAATCCAACCGTTAAGGAGGAGATTCAGGCATCCGGACAAAAAAGCATCAACGCCGGAATGTACACCTACCCAGTTCACCAGGCAGCCGACATCCTTTTCTGCAAAGGAAACGTAGTTCCTGTTGGGAAGGACCAGCTACCTCACCTCGAGCTAACCCGCACCATTGCGCGCCGGTTCAACGAGCGATTTGCCGGTGGTGAAATCATCTTTCCCGAACCTCAGCCCCTGCTCAGTAACGCACCAATGATACTTGGTCTCGATGGATCTCAGAAGATGAGCAAGAGCCGTAATAACGCCATCATGCTCTCTTCGACCGAGGATGAGACCGCGCAGCTTATTAAGCGCGCTAAAACCGATGCCGAACGCCTGATTACCTACGAGCCTGAGCGCAGACCCGAGGTGGCAAACCTGCTGATGCTTATTTCGCTCGCCACAGGAGAAGCCCCTGAGGCAATTGCCGCACGTATAGGCGAAGGTGGTGGCGGTATGCTAAAGAAAATGCTCACCGAAAGCCTATACGACTGCCTACGCCCACACCGCGAAAAGCGCAAGCAGCTCGAGGCCGATCCAGAGTACATCCGCGAGGTGCTGCGCCATGGAATCAGCCAGGCAAGAGAGGTGGCCACCCAAACGCTAATGGAAGTTCGCCGAGCCATGAATATGGATATCTAGCCAACCATACGCTCCCCTTGCGAAGCTTGTGGGCGAAAAAAACAGGAGGCTGTCTCTCATTTTGGAGACAGCCTCTTTTTTATTCGTCCTTGTCTTTAGGAGTACTTCCAACCGCTCAATTTCCGGAGGCTCAAAAACTATTTTGAGAAAGGTATTTCGAACCAACCGGCTCTCCTCCATTTTCAGAAGTTGGTAGATGGACACCCATCATTAGATGTGAGATGTGAGGTATTAGACTTTCGATGTGAGGTGGGTATCGCGAGAAAAGTGGGATTGAGGAGAGGTTGATGCCTCTTCTTTCCATTTCCAGGAGCTGGTAGGTGGACACCCCCCGCTTCCTTTCCATTTCCAGATGCTGGTAAGTGCACATCACCCGCTTCCTTTCCATTTCCAGGTGCTGGTAAGTGCACACCCATCGCTTCCTTTCCATTTCCATGTGCTGGTAAGAGGACACCCATCGCTTCCTTTCCATTTCCAGGAGTTGGTAGGTGCACACCACCCGCTTCCCTTCCATTTCCAGGTGCTGGTAAGTGCACACCCATCGCTTCCTTTCCATTTCCAGGTGCTGGTAAGAGGACACCCATCGCTTCCTTTCCATTTCCAGGTGCTGTTAAGTGCACACCCATCGCTTCCTTTCCATTTCCAGGTGCTGGTAAGAGGACACCCATCGCTTCCTTTCCATTTCCAGGAGTTGGTAGGTG
>CAXYUU010000445.1:0-3113 GCA_964292015.1 uncultured Acetobacteroides sp. | reverse complement strand
CCCAGGGAGTACTGAGCCTCTATCACACCATGCTCGGCGGGCTTGGTGTACCACACCTCGGCTTGGCGAACATCCTTGGGGAGGATGGTGCCTTTTTCGAGCGATGCGCCAATGTACCATTCGGCATCGGGGTAGCCGTTTGCGCCAGCCTTAAGCATCCACGACGCACCCAGGTGGGTGTCGTTTACCTCGTTGATGTACTGTAGGGCCAGCAGGTATTGGGCCTTGGGGTAGTTTAGGTTGGCTGCCGTGGTCAGGTAGAGGGTGGCCTGCGTTTTATCCTTAGCCACGCCGTTGCCCTGCTGGTACATTTGGTTCAACCTAAGGTAGGCTTCGGGGTTTTTGCTGCTTGCGGCATGGGTAAATAGCTCCAGCGCCTTGATATTATCGGGTGCAACGCCCAGCCCGTTAAGGTACAGCTCGCCCAGAGCAACTTGGGCGTCGGTATTGCCGCTGCTTGCCGAAAGCTGGAAGTATTCGGCAGCTTTGGCCGCATCTGCGCCAACTCCATCCCCATTCTTGAGCATGGTTCCGTAAAAGTACTGGGCATCGGAGTTGCCCTGCTTTGCCGAGGTGGCAATCCATTCGGCCGCCTTTGTGGCGCTTTTGGCAACCACTATGCCCTCGTAGTACATCAGGCCAACCTGAAATTGTCCCTGGCTGTTAAACTTGCTGGCCGATTTCATGTACCAGTCGAATGCCTGGCGGTAGTCCTGGGCGTAGCCCAAGCCGTTAAAGTACATGGTGCCGATGTATAGGTCGCCATTCGATACGCCCTCGTTGGAGGCGATCAGGAAGTTCTCCATCGCCTTGGCGTAGTCGTGCTTGAGGTACATGCGCAATCCTTCGCGAAAAAAGAGCTCGCCGTTGCTTGGCTTTTGGGCAAATAGCGATGCCGAGGTAGCCAGCATAATTGCTAGCGATATGATGATGCGTTTACTTCCCATGTGTAAATGATGTTTGCTGTTTAGCATTATAACGTCAAAAGTAGTAAAATGATTGTGGGCTACTGAGCCTGCTGCTGGTTTTCGTACTCTTTATCGGAATCCTTAACGGCTTGTTAATATGGAGGGATTTCAGGCTTTTGAAAAATGATCCTACTCCATTTCTAAGATTATCCACTGCTGGGCAATGCCATTGATTAAGGAAGAAACTTTCCTCGGAGTGTCATCCCGTGCTTGTCACGGAACTGAGCAACGCGAGTTCAGCGTAGCTAATCTAATGAATTGCCCGAAGGGCTTTTTTAGAATCTATTGGATTCATATTTAGATTGACTACGTCGAACTAAAGTTTCCGGGACAAGCCCGGAACCGAGCAACGCGAGCTCGACGAAGTCAATGACAGCGCTGATTGAGCTTTGTGCTTAACTTACTGACATTGCGCCAGCGGGGGATACGCTTTGTGCTACGACGCGCTGATTTCTTTACGTTTACGCCTTTCAAAAGATTGATTAGATGCTAATGTTTTAGACTAGATGTAGGTGATTTTTGTCAATAACCGACCCTCATCAACCACCCCGCCCTACGGGCACCCATCCTTGTCAAGGAGGGGAAGTACGTTGATTAAGCTTTTCTGATTTACTCTCAAAGTTGGCTTTTCAACAGCTATACATTTTTGCCACTCGTCACTAAATCTATTCGGAGCTATTCCCCTCCTTGTCAAGGAGGTGGCGGGTAAGCCGGGGGTGGGTCTTTATATAGTATTGATGTGGATTACTCATGCTATTCTTTTAGTTTTAAATACGTAATCCCTGCGGTAGCTTGGGGGTTGATGGCGAATTGTGCCTGCATACTTTACCTCTAAATAATGTTGCTGGTGGTTTTGTGGGAATAGTTGCAGTGGTGTCATATCGCTTGGCGTTAAACGGTTAGTGAGGTTAATCATTGAGTCGGCATCCTCAACTTTTGATTTGTTTTTTCAACGCGTGTACGAATTGGCAGAGTGGTCTTCGATCTTTTTATTAAACTTGCAGCCTAAACACGATTTAATGTCTCCACTTTTTATTGCGCTAATTATCGTTATTTACTTTGCCGGGTTGCTATTTATCTCGTACCTAACCACCCGCAAGCTCGATAGCCAGAGCTTTTTTAACGGCAACCGTAAAACTCCTTGGTATATTATTGCTGTTGGGATGATCGGAACGTCGATTTCGGGGGTTACCTTTATTTCGGTACCCGGATGGGTGCTAACCAAGCAGTTTGGCTACCTCCAAATGGTATTGGGCTTCTTGGTGGGCTACTTTATTATAGCCAACGTGCTGCTGCCCCTCTACTATCGGCTAAACCTAACCTCGATTTACACCTACCTTCGCGATCGCTTCGGATTTTGGTCGTACAAAACCGGGGCGTCGTTCTTTCTGATAAGCCGTACCGTTGGAGCCGCATTCCGTCTCTACCTGGTATCCATTGTTCTGCAAACCCTGGTGTTTGGGCCGCTGGGTGTTCCTTTTTGGATTACCGTTACGGGCACCATCGGTTTAATATGGCTCTACACCTTTAAGGGTGGTATCAAAACCATTATTTGGACCGACCTGATTCAGACCATTGCGATGCTCACCACGCTGGTGCTGTCGCTTTTCCTTATTAAGGATTCGCTGAACTTCTCGTTTGGCGATATGGTCGACACCATCAGCAACAGCAGCTACTCGCGCATTTGGTTTTTCGACGACATACGTTCGAGCAGCTACTTCTGGAAGCAATTCCTTGCCGGAGTATTTACCACCATTGTAATGACGGGGCTCGACCAGGATATGATGCAGAAGAATCTTGCCTGTAAGAACATTCGCGAGGCCAAGAAAAACATGTACACCTACGGGTTTATGTTTCTGCCCATCAACCTGCTGTTTCTGTCGTTGGGTGCCATGCTGGCCTTCTTTGCCGTTAAGCACGGTATTGCGCTACCCGCTGCTGCCGATACCGACAAGTTCTTTCCGATGCTTGCCACCGGAGGTTTCTTTCACCCTGCACTGGGAGTCATTTTTGTGGTTGGAATTATTGCCGCTACCTACGCCAGCGCCGACTCGGCCCTTGCTGCCCTTACCACCTCGTTTACCATCGATATTATGGAGGCCGAAAGGTTTACCGCCGAAAAGATGCGACGCATCCGCTTTAGGG
>CAXYUU010000444.1:0-3116 GCA_964292015.1 uncultured Acetobacteroides sp. | reverse complement strand
GCTGTAGCTTGTTGCCTTTCGTTGTCTGGTTTATAGCAAACATCACACTATAGTGTGATTTTTGGTTTGTAAATCAAAAAAGCGCAGACTCCCGTCTACGCTTTTCCTTCTTACTGCTGTTGGTATGAAAATCAGAGCAGGTTTGATACTAACTCCGAGCAAAAGTTCTAAAAAAATAGATTGGAGATTTTAGATATGAGATGTGAGATTTTAGACGTGAGACAGAACGCCCCAAAGTTTACTGTCTACTGTCTAATATCTATTTTCTCATATCTATTTTCTCATATCTCACATCCCACATCTCACTTCTACAATGTAATTCCCGTTCCGTTGTAGTAGTCGAGCAGCTTAGTTCTAAAGATGTACTCGTAACGGGCCTGTGCCAGCTCCGACTGCGAGGTGGCGAGGCGTTTCTTGGTTTCGTTGGTTTCGAATACGGTCGATCGGCCGGCGTCGAACTTCTCCTGCGCGTACTGGTAGGCCACGGTCGAAGCCTCCAGGGCCTGCTTGGCCGAGAGGAAGTTCTGCTGAGCCGACATGGCACTGAAGTAGGCCTGCTGCATATCCTTAAAGAGGGCCTTCTTGGCATCGGTAAGCGACAGCTTGCGCTGCTCCTGCTCGATACGGGCTAGGTTTACCGAGTTACGGGTTTCGTAGCGGCTAAAGATGGGGATGCTCAGCTGTAGGCCCACCATCTTTTGTCCCTGGTTCTTTACCTGGGTGGCAAACGACGTGTTGGGCATACCTGCCGGCGTGTTAAACGCGTAGTAGTAGCTGTTGCTATATCCGGCTACTAGGTTAAGCGATGGGTAGTAGGCGGCTTTGGTCATGTTGATGTTTTGCTCGCCAGCCTGTAGCCTATACTCGGCTGCCTTAACGGCAGGACGAATGCCGTAGGCTTTCTCGATGCTTCCCGAAGTTAGCGCCAGGACCGCTTCGCTGTTAATGGCAACCCTATCTACCGATGGTACCTCAACGTCGAAATTGTCGATCGACTGCAGCTCCATTAGCTGGCCAAGCGTAAGCAGCGCCACCTTTAGGTCGCCCTGCGATTTGGTAAGCGAGTACTCCTCCTTGGCTACCTGAGCCTTGCTCTCGAATAGCTCCGATTTGGGAAGCCTGCCGCCGTTAACCAGCTCCTCGGTTTTGGTAAGCTGATGCTTTCCCTGTGCCACATTCTCCTGGGCAACCTTCACCAGCTCCTTGTTGTAGAGCACCTGTAGGTAGGCCAGCGTTACCTGTATGGTAATGTCGTCGCCCGTTTGGTTGATGTCCTCAACCGCAGCTTTTAGGTTCCACTCGGTAGCCTTAATGCGGCTGCTGATGTAGTTTCCCTGATAGAGTGGGGCGCTTGCATTTATGCCAAATTCGGTGCGCGACGAGTTTTGGTTCACGTAGGTGTTGCTATTGCCCACCGTGCGGCCAAATCCGAGATTTTGGTTCAGGCTGGCGTTAACGCCCGGTAGTCGGCTGTTGCGGGCGGTGTTGGCCTGCACATCGGCAGTCTTCATGTCGTTGGTGCGGCGCTTAACATCGAGGTTTTGCTGCTTGGCGTAGTCGATGCACTTGGTGAGGCTCCAGCTCTCCTGGGCCATTGCCGAGGAGCCCATAAGCCCCATCAGCAGTAGCGTAGTTATGGTGATTCGTTTCATGCGTAAGTAGTTGTTTTTTTATGGTCACATGTAGCTCGCATGGTAGATTTTCATCCGTTTATGGTGAATCTCTGCATTCATGCTCGTTTCCTCATGCTTGCTTACTCCTTCTTTTTAACCTCGTCCTTCTTAATCAGCGCACCCTTCAGCTTATCCTTAATGGTGATGCCCGATACCACCTGAATGTTGATGCCGTCGGATAGGCCCAGCTTCACGGCCTTGCGATCGAACTCCTGTCCCTTGCCGTTTTTCTTGAGGATGTTTACGTACGAGGTGTTGTTCTCGAACTCCACCACGCTTTCGGGAATGGTGAGCACCTTCATGCGCTTGTCGAGCGTAATTTCGGCGTTGGCGCTGTAGCCTGCACGAACGAATATGTTTTCGGGGATCTTGGCGGCAGCTTTAATTTCGAAGAGGATGGCGCCGTTTTCCTCCACACCCTTTGGCGAGATGTACTCGAGGATGGCGTCGAACTTCTTCTCCTGAAGCGCACCTAGGGTAAGGGTTAGCGGCATGTTTTCCTTGATTTTGCCCACCTCGGTTTCGTCGATCTTACCTTTGAAAATCATATCGCGGAGGTTGGCCACGCTGGCAATGGTGGTGCCATCGTTAAACGAGTTCGATTGGATAACCGAGTTTCCAACCTTAACGGGTACGTCCAAAATGGTTCCCGATATGGTGGCGCGTATTTGGGTGGTGCTGTAGCTGCCCGACTTCTTAGAGATACCCTCACGGATGATGTTGAGCGCATCCTGCGAATTCTCCTTGTCCTCCTTGGCCTTCTTTAGCTGGAACTGCGACTTTAGGTAGTCTTCCTTCGACACAACGCCCGAGTTATAGAGCTTGTTAACGCGGTTGTAGTCGTCTTGAGCCTGTTCTAGCGAAATTCCGGCTTGGTTTAAACGGCTCTCTGCCGAGTTAATTTGAACCATTTCGGGGATCACCTTCACCTTGGCAATAATCTCGCCAGCGGTAATTTTGTCGCCGGCCTGCTTGTATATTTCGGTAATAATACCCGATATCTGTGGTTTAATAAGCACCTCGTTGCGAGGTTCTATTTTGCCCGTGGCAATTGTCTTACGCTCGATGTTGCCAATTTTTGGGGTCACCGCCTCGAACTCATCTTTTGGTGGATTGGCTTTCTTCCATAGGAATACAAACGTCCCAATAAGTATCACTGCAAAAAGGACTATAAAAATAATTCGTTTAGCTTTTTTCATCGTATCTAAATTTTACAGGTTTCTTGTTTTAAGATTTTAGATGCTAGACGTTAGATTTTAGACGGGCGTATGTGCTACTTATCTTAATTCTCTAACTCCTCTAACTTCGTTTATCTTCTGAAATAACATCTCTGAATTCTAGGGCTGCACCCTAGGCTATTATATTACGCCCTTTCAGGGCTTTTTTTATTCTCTAACTTCTCTAACTTCTCTAACTTCTCTAACTTCTCTTACTTCTCTAACT
>CAXYUU010000443.1:0-3134 GCA_964292015.1 uncultured Acetobacteroides sp. | reverse complement strand
CTGGCATAGATACCAGCGTAAAGACTTACACTTTCCATAAGTTGGTAAGTACTGCCAAGACTGGTGCTAAGCGATAACGAAGGACGTAACGAGAGATCGCCAACGGGTCTACTGGTGTAAGTTCTAAATCCTTGCTCGGGTATATCGCTTAGCTCTACATTCCACTTACTGTAGTAGCCAGTGGTAGCAATAGTTCCTCCTGTTGCTGTATAGGTGGCGCTAAGCGGTATCGATAGCATCACCCCCAAATTAGCCATTAACCCTAAATTAGGGGTAAGCGTATGCCGAAAGGCGACCATAAGGGGAATGTCAACAAGTAAGGCTTTCTGGTTCTCCTTCCATCCCATATAGTAAGTGCGAAATTCGTAGCTATCACCCTCAACATCGACATCGGGTGTAGTTCTGGTGTGGCTGAGCGTACCATTTGTCTCGTACGACTTCATACCGATACCGGAGCTTACACCCCATGTTTTATTAAAGAAAATGGTGTAGTCTGCCTTGAGATTAAACCCAAAACCACCCTTGCTACTGCCATTGTCGAGTTGGTAATGGAGCTGGTGTAGCCCGCCGCCAGCGCTAAGCGTAAGGCAGCGTTCCCTTTCTTGCGCCTGTGCTGTGCAGGATATTATAATAGCCATACAAGCTAAATGGAAATTTTTCATTTTTCGGTACCTTTTTCGTTTTAGATGGTGCATAGGAACCACGAACGGTTAACTCCGTGGCTCCCATGCAACCTGTTAGTTTGCCAAAATAATTTTAAAAGACAGGACATTCCCACTGGTAGTGGTAATCCGCCCCAGGTAAGTGCCATCATTCCCCGATAGGGTAATGGGAGTATTCTCCTCTACCTTTCGCGAGGAATAAACGGCCACACCCTGTGCACTGTAAACTACAAGGGTCGCCCCATCCAATTCCTCAGACTCAATACCAATTACCTTCAGCAAGCAACCTTGTCCTTTCCGTACAGGATTAGGATAAACACTTACGCCTACCGGCTCTGCCTTCGAAAGATTCATGACCTTGGGACAGGTGTTTACTGCCTCGCCACTTGCGGTGGTGAGTTGTACATGGTAACTTCCTATCAATCCGTTAGGATCTTTATAGTACTGCCTAGTTGCCCCCTCAATAGCATTCCCATTTTTATACCACTGGTAGGCGGTAAAGCGGTTGCTACTATTGTCTATTAGTACCACATTACCAAACTTGGTTACAATGGCATCGGCAGATACGTTGATGGTGTACTCAAACGAAATCATGTCGCTGATAGTACCATATTCGTCCCGTACCTGAAATTGGGCTTGGTAGGTACCATCTGCAACTTTTGTAGGTATTGGTATGTAAACCTGGTTACTTACGGTAGTCGAAAATGATGTAAACCCAACATTCTTGAAACCTGCCGCAAGCGCCTTATCTCCAAATATCACCTGATACTCCGATGGCGTACCACTGGTGATGGTGTAGTTGAAGCCTAGTTGGCTTCCTTCACAACCCGCATGAGGTACAACCAGTACTTTGTTTATACTAATAGCCTCGGATATGGATGCATTCGTAATAATGTCATCGGCAGGTGCAATGTAGCTTGCAGAAGCACTACCCATTAAGGTATATACAACCCTGATAGTTTTGCCGTTTCCTGAGGTAGCATCGTTGTAACGCGCATCTGCTGTTACCGTTACGCTACCCATATCGGCTTTAACCACACCACTAAGTTTACCAAGTGATCGAATAGCAGTTGTAGCGTTGCCATCGAAAAGTTTACTGGTTATAACCGATGGCCTGCTGATAGTTAGCGGAGCCTTATTTATGGTTACCTCTATAGTTTTACTGTCCGATTCATAGCTCTCTGCATCATCTGGTGTAAAGAGTGCCTTTACCTCATGCGTACCAGCTAGAAGTATAGTACCTATTAGGGGCGTGTAGACAACCGTTCCTGGAACATTCGCAGTAGCATTTAGCTGCTCGACGCCCAAAGCTGTTCCATACACAATGCTGCTTGGTGCTGCCCATGTCAGTACCGGCAATAGCTTGGTGCTTATAATCTTTGTAACGGTAAAGGAATAATCAACAGCCACTCCTTCGCTAATGGCGCGAATGGTGATAATGCTACTCCCTTCTTGTTTCGTTCCAATGTTCACCTTTAGCTTCCCGTCTACGACCGAAGCACTACAAACACTCTCGTCGCTGTTGGCTGCCAACTCATAGAACATGGTGGTTCCTTCAGGTGCATCATCATCCAAAAAAACTCTGCTTAAATCGAAAGAAAGTGTTTGCGATCCTCTAAAAACGGTTTGGCTGGCAATTGGATTAGCTACATATGGTGCCTCATCCGCTCTTGCTACTGTAAACGAATGCTCTACCGATTTACCTTCGCTAGTTGCCCTAATGGTTAACCTTGCCGTTCCCTTTTTACAGGGCGTAAGGTTCATGGTTAATGTCTGGTTATCGAGTGTCGCATTCAACAACTCCGTATTACTATTAGAAATTACCTCCAAAGTAATATGGTTACCAGTAGGGGCATCGTCGTCGGCAAACACCTTGGTCAAATCTATCGTAAGTTTCTGATCTTTTGCTTTTGCCTGCTGATGTTCTATAGGCTTAGCCACGTAGGGCGCCTTGTCGGGCCCATTAAAGTTGTCAATGCAAAAGTAGGCCGGAATGGTTAGGCCATAGCTGTTGCTGCGCGATCCATCAACCTTAAAGCTAACCTTCTTGACCTTTCCGAGCGATGTTAAATCCCACCAGGTCCAATCGGTATGCAGCTTATGCTCCTTAGGATCTGCCGAGCGGTAATCCGCAAGGTAAAATTCAGAGTTTGACGTTTGCGCACCGCTGGCATCATAACCCGTTGCTGTCACCTTAAACCAATCACCGGTTTTAAAAGGTTCTCCTGTCATGCTATCGCCATTACGCACCACGCTGGCCACCCATGCCGAATTAGTAATAAAGGTTCCGGCTATGATATCCCCTTCAGGTTTATTGGTGACTTCTATACGATTGGCCATTCCCATCGTATAGATTACCCCATAGGTTTTAGACCCCTTGGCTCCCTGACCTGCCGCCGAACGAAACTGCTCCAGCATAAAGTTGCCACTAAAATCAGTTGCAGTATAGGTAAGGTAACCGAATCCTGCCCA
>CAXYUU010000442.1:0-3157 GCA_964292015.1 uncultured Acetobacteroides sp. | reverse complement strand
GACAAGGGGTCAAAAACAATAAATCTGATTCCAAGTACATCTTTAAAACTTCAATATATAATTCAAAAGTTTATATAGAAGCCTATAACCCAAACTCAATATTTCTAAAAAGCATGCCTAATCCTTGTAATTCATGCTACATAGAACCTGACTTTTCGTTACCAAATTCTATAGCAGATTCATTAAAGAAGTTGCTTCCTCTCAAGGTAGCTGAGATGGTTGATAAGAATATTGATATGTTCCTTGTTCTTCAACCAAACTTCGATGGTGCTATTATTGATGCCCATTGTGGTTGGGTATCGGATAAAGAGATAGATCTATTCTCCGAATTAGAATTAAATTTAATTCGAAGTTGTCTCCTAAAGGTAACTTTTAAGGTAGTTAGTATCGATAAAAATAATAACTCTAAACTATGTCAACCTATTACAATACCGTTATCAAATAAATATTGGAAGAAGTAGTTGGTTGCTTTTGTTCTGACGTGATAATTCACGTCAGAACTTTTTAGGTTAATTACCATCCAATTATTATGGTTTTTTTTAGAATATTTCAATTACCAACATTCTAATGAAAGGTGCAATTTTACTATTTCTAGCCATTCTAGTTAATTTTACTGTAGCATCTCAAGATTCGACTAGTGTCAGGTATGGAGCAGATTTTACGTACAAAACAACAATCCGCAATGGGGTAGTCTATACAAATGCGTATTGCAATAATTCATTTTTCTTAAAACAAATGGAGTTGTGTAATTTCTGCTTTATTGAAAATGGTAGATCTTTTTGGGTAGGATCTATTACTGATACAATAAATCGACTTTTTCCTTTAATAGTTGATCAGCTGATTGAAAAAGATATAACCTTTTATGTCGTTCTTAAACCAAATATACAAGGAGCCATTGTCGATGCCTATTTGGGGTGGGGTTACAGTAAAAAGTTGGAACTGTTTTCAGAATCAGAATTAATGCTGATTCACAGAAGTCTTCTAAAATTATCAGCCAAAATAGCCAGTATCGATAAATACGGCAATACTCAACTATGCCAAACGTTGACCATATCAATTTTCTCCAAAGATTGGAAGAGATAGTCAATAATTTTGTTCGGACGAGGCGTCTGTCTCGTCCGAATTTATTTGGGTAAAATCTATATCAATTTGTAAATAAAGGCGACGGTAATAATTTTGACATAGATTAGGAATCTGAGACGGCTAGGGGAACGTACGTTCTACTAGGCGGAAGACTAGTAGAATGGTTTTGTAGTTGGCTATTTATCACCAGTATTACTAAACAAACCCAGAATTGCACTTCAAACTTGAATCTTGCCATTAAAACCTCACTATTATAAAAAAAATAGTTCTACTACAGCTAGCCATCCTAGCTGCATTTGCCGTAGCGGCTCAAGGGATTGATAGTGTTAAGTCTAATTCCAAGTACATATTTAAAACTTCAACTTTAAATAGCGGTAGAGTATATACGGAAGCTTATACCCCAAACGCTATCTTTTTAAAAAGTACACCAAAACCATGTAATTTCTGCCATATCGAAGTCGACACCACCTTGCTAAGTTCTATTGCGGATACCTTAAAGAAACTACTCCCTCTTAAGGTGGCCGAAATGGCTGACAAGAATATTGATATGGTTTTAGCTATTCAACCAAACTTTAATGGTGCTGTTGTTGATGCCCATTGTGGATGGGTGTATAGCAAAGAGTTGAATTTATTCTCCGAATCGGAATTAAGGCTAATTCGAAGTTGTCTTTTGAAGATATCTTTTAAGGTAGTCAGCATCAATAAGCATAATAATTCTCAACTTTGCCAACCTCTGACAATATTACTATCCAAAAAATACTGGGAAAGGTAATTGACTACTTTCATTAGGGCGAGGTTTGTTCCTCGTCCTAACTTTTTTCAGGACTTTGCAACACTTAAAAGTACTAGAATGAAGATGCTTATTTGCTTGCTATGGTTGGGTTGCAGTGGGTTCATTCTTAACGAGGAGCATGGGAACAACGATAGCGTTTATATTTTGTTCACAAGCAAGTATCCTAGATACCTACTTTAAGATTAATACAACCCCAAAAGGAAATTTTTTCATGGGAATATTTTCCCTAGATAAAACAGCAAGTGATGGTTGTCCTTTTAATACGTTCTGGTTTCCTAAAAACTATTTGCCGGTTTACTAATGGTTCGCAAGAAGGATAGCGACGGTAACAACAGGCAGCTGCTCAGCATAAAACTCCACCAGATGAACCACTGCATCGAAAGCCGGGTGGGTAAGCACGAGTTGGGCCATCGCGCAGCAGGGATGTTCCGCTTTTTGATCTAGCCCCCGCCATACTCCAGCAGCATTGGGCACGTACGAGGAGCGAGTACCCGTAAATAGCAACCCCGCCAGCTCGGTTACGAAGTGGCGGGGTTCTTTATTTAGATATTAGGGCAGTGGAGTTTGCTAAAAGTACTCAACCGGCTCCTCCTTAATGTCAGAGAGGATGTTGTTGGCCAGGCGGCTAGCGCCCAGGCGGAAGTAGGTGTTGTTGAGCCAAGTCTCGCCCAGCACGCTCTTCATGATACCGTAGTAGGTCAGGGCATCGTTGGTGGTAACCACCCCGCCGGCTGGCTTAATGCCCACCATGCGCTCGGTGCGGTCGTAGTAGTCCTTAACGGCAGCTGCCATTACGTATACGGCCTGTGGGGTTGCGCCCACGTTCATCTTTCCGGTCGATGTTTTGATAAAGTCGGCACCAGCCTCCATGGCCACAAGCGAGGCCAGACGGATGGACGAGTAGGTGGGCAGTGCCCCAGTTTCGAGAATCACCTTAAGGTGGGCATCGCCAATGGCGTCCTTCACCTGGGCAATCTCGTTGTACACGGTTTCGTAGTCTTCGGCCAAAAAGCGGCCAACCGACATTACGATATCCACCTCATCGGCACCCTCTTCTACGGCCATTTGGCTCTCGGTGAGCTTTACGTCGAGAAAGGTTTGCGAGTGGGGGAATCCGGCGGTAACGGTAGCAATCTTCACATCCTTTGCCTTCAGGTTCTTGCGAACCTCGTTGATCAGCAATGGGTAGATGCAGATGGCGCCCACGTTGGGCATATAGGAGAAATCCTTTTGGAAGCGGCTTACCTTTTCGGCAAGGCTCTTTCCCGTTTCAAGGGTGTC
>CAXYUU010000441.1:0-3164 GCA_964292015.1 uncultured Acetobacteroides sp. | reverse complement strand
TAAATAACGACTGTACCATGGAGGCTATGGATATGGAGGAAAATAGCGTTGATCTTATCCATACGTCAATACCGTTTAGCAACCACTACGAATACACCCCCTCATACAACGACTTCGGGCATAATGAGGGTAATGATCGATTTTTCGAGCAGATGGACTTTTTAACGCCTCAGCTGCTTCGAATACTTAAGCCGGGTAGGGTTGCCGCGATTCACGTAAAGGATCGCGTTCTTTTTGGCAATACCACAGGTACCGGAATGCCAACCATCGATCCATTTCACGTGACAACCATTATGCACTACATGAAGCACGGGTTTCATTTTATCGGCATGGTAACCGTAGTTACCGATGTAGTGAGGGAAAATAACCAAACCTATCGCCTTGGATGGTCGGAGCAATGCAAGGATGGTACAAAGATGGGCGTAGGGTGTCCTGAGTATGTTCTGCTTTTCAGAAAGTTGCCATCTGATAATTCGAAAGCGTATGCAGACACTCCAGTAGTAAAGTCTAAGGCTAACTACACACGGGCACGTTGGCAGATAGATGCTCATGCTTTTTGGAAGAGCTCAGGCGAAAGGTTGCTTTCACCTCGTGATATGACATGTATGGGAGTTGATAAGATCAGGCACCTATTTAGGGATTTTGATAGAAACAACATCTACGATTACGAGCGTCATGTGAAGTTTGCGGAGGAGTTGGACGATATGGGGATGCTTCCGGCAACCTTTATGAGCGTTGATCCTGTGTCGAATAGTAGCGACGTGTGGGATGATGTTGTGCGGATGAAAACGCTAAACAGCCGACAAACGAAAAAGAAGCTGCAAAACCATATTTGCCCCTTGCAGTTCGACATTATCGACCGAATTATTAACCGATACACGAGTGTAGGCGAGCTGGTATTTGATCCATTTGGGGGCATTATGAGCGTGCCGTACCGGGCGGTTAAGTTAGGACGAAAGGGTAAGGCCACGGAGTTAAATCCTGAATACTTCAGGGATGGCGTTTCGTACTTACGCGAGGCAGAATCTGAGCGATTGGCGCCTTCTCTTTTCGACTTAATGGATGCAGAAGCTAACGTTTTAACTAAATAACAAAAGTAATGATTCATATTTCAGAAGCGACGCTACAGGCGTTAACCGTTCACAAGGTAGGCAATCACGTCACAGGCGGCGAATGTGTCTTATCGGATAAGGTATTTACCCAGTTGAAAGGGGAGGTAGTAAGCCCATTAATGCACTACTTCTTTACCCCGTTTAAGGGGGATTCGTTCTTTCATTTCGAGCATGCGGTAGACTTGAACCTAAACAATGTTTTCCTGCAATGCAGCAAGGTGTTTGACGATGATAGGTATTTCGGAGAAGCCAGCAGGGAGATAGCTAAGACGCTCTTTCATTCGCAGGAACACCCAAACATCAAGGATGGGGAGTTGTATGTCGCCCTATTTCGTGATGTGATCGTAGAGACAGAGGTTTGCGATGCTATTGGCATATTCAAGGCTGAGCAGCGGGAAACGTACCTCGACATGCTAAACATCAACAGAGGGGTTAATATCGACAAGCTGGACAAGGGTTGCTTAATCTTTCACACCGAGCGCGAGAATGGCTACAAGGTTTGCGTGGTCGACAAGTCGAAGATTGCTGGTTATTGGATGGATGGGTTCTTAGGGGTGAAACCACTTGATGATAACTACTACCAAACTAGGAACTACCTAAGCGTCTGCAAGGAGTTCGTTAAGGATGTCTTTAACTCTGAAAACAACGTCGATCGGGTGGATCAGGCTGTAATGCTCAACAAGGTGGGCGATTACTTTAAGGATAACGAGGTCTTTAACGCGGAAGAGTTCGAGGCTACCGTAATGCAGGATGCTGAGATTATCGAGGCGTTTAGGGATCACAAGGAGCATTTCGAATCCTACAACCAGGTGGTGATAAAGGATGAATTCTGTATTGCTACTCCCGTGGTTAAGAGTGTCGCCAAGACATTCAAGAGCGTGATTAAGCTGGATAAGAACTTTCACCTGTACGTTCACGGGAACCAAGATCACCTCGAAAAGGGTTTTGATGAAGAGAAGGGCATGAAGTTTTACAAGATGTATTTTAACGAGGAGGCGTAGGTATGGAATCAGTAGAATTTAAGGAAGTGAATGTTCGCATTGCCGAGCATCAAGAAGAGTATGAAACTCTACCCGTATTTTTAGATAAAAGAGATCCTTCGGCACCAGTTACAATGTGCTTTCACCTGGATAACGAAGAGCAGCTTCAAGTCATGGAGACAGGTCAAATATGGCTGACTGTTCTAACTTTTAACAATAATTTCCAGCCAATTGCTATGTCGTGTTTGAAGCCCGACAACTTTGAATAATGGGAATAAAAATAACGTACATCTATGAAAGCAATATCAATAAAGCAGCCGTGGGCGTGGGCGATCGTTCACGGCTATAAGCCCGTTGAAAATAGGACTTGGAGAACAACGCATCGAGGGGAGTTAGCGGTACACGCAAGCCTTAACTTCGACAAAGAAGGTTACCAATGGCTTTTGGATCATGCGAAGGAAGTCGGGATAAGTATGCTTGATATTCCTACGCCTAAGCAATTTGTACTAGGAGCAGTTATTGGCACCGTTGAAATAACCGACTGCGTGCGCGAATCAACTTCTCCATGGTTCTTCGGACCTGTTGGATTTCTTCTTGCAAATGCGAAATCATTCAAAACTCCTATACCCTGCAAAGGGAAGCTAAGCATATTTAGCGTAGACATTAAAAACCATTGACATGAAGACGGTTTATGTGATCGGTGATGATGTGACAGATCGGGAGTCTGAGTTTAGGAGTAAGGGCTACCGGGTGGTGAACTGTGACGTTGACGGGATGGCCGTCCCCGAACTATTGCCCATGCGAATAGGTATGTTGCTAAAGGCTGACTTCATCTTTCTGAATAAGGCTTGGAACGATAACCCGATTTATCGAAGCGAGTATGCGGTTGCCTTGGAGTTTGAAAAGAAGTTCATGTGCAACATAGTGCAAGAGGTCGATGTGGTCGTGCATGGTCACCACGAAGAGTTTATTAGAGAGGTGTCCGGGCGTGTATGCTCGTTGTATGCAGGTAAGGATATGGCTGAAATATTCCTACCGAAAAGTGCAAGGAAGAAGTTCGACAGGGTAATAG
>CAXYUU010000440.1:0-3177 GCA_964292015.1 uncultured Acetobacteroides sp. | reverse complement strand
CGATAGTGCAGGAGCACTCGATCGTATCATCTTTATTGCCAATACAACCGAGCAACCTCCAGTTGAACGATTTCTGATTCCTGACATGGCGCTTACTGCGGCAGAGTATTTTGCTGTAGATAAAGGTCAAAAGGTACTTGTTCTACTTACAGACATGACCCTTTATGCAGATGCTCTTGCGATCGTTTCAAACCGTATGGATCAAATTCCATCAAAGGATTCAATGCCAGGTTCTCTTTATTCTGACCTTGCAAAAATCTACGAAAAGGCCGTGCAGCTACCTAATGGTGGATCTATCACCATTATTGCCGTTACAACCCTTTCTGGTGGCGATATTACCCATGCGATCCCAGATAATACAGGTTACATAACAGAAGGACAGCTTTTCCTACGTACCGACTCCGATACGGGTAAGGTTATTGTGGATCCATTCCGAAGCCTTTCGCGTTTAAAACAGCTCGTTATTGGAACAAAGACCCGCGAAGATCACCCACAAGTGATGAATGCTGCAGTTCGTCTTTACGCCGATGCTGCTAATGCAAAGACTAAGTTGGAGAATGGTTTCGACCTTACCGATTACGACGAGCGTACGTTGAAGTTTGCTCACGATTATTCGAGGTTATTGTTGGCTATCGATGTAAATATTGATACCACCAAGATGCTTGATACTGCATGGGAGCTATTTGCCAAATATTTCAATCAAACGGAAGTTGCCATCAAGCACGAGTTTGTTGAAAAATTCTGGCCAAAAAACTAACTACAACTAGCGTGCAATCATGGGGGTAAAGTATCAAATTAATAAAACAGCGCTGAACGAGCTTAATAAACAGCTCCGTGTCAGAACGCGTGCGCTCCCAACCATTAAGAATAAGGAACCTGCTCTTCGTCTTGAGGTCAAAAAGGCTAAGTATTTAGCCGATGAGGTCGTAGCAAGACAGGAGGAACTGGTGTCAAAATTACAGTATATGAGCGGATTGTGGGTGGAGTTTACCCCAAGTCTTATTACTGTTGATGACGTTAAGGTATCACAAACTAAAATCGCAGGTGTTAAAATCCCTGTGCTTAAGGAGGTGGTATTTACTGTTCATGATTTCGATCTTTTTAGTAGCCCATTCTGGATAGTTGATGGTATTCAAATCTTAAAAGAGCTTACAACTTTAGGTCTTGAACGTGAGTTCTACCTACAAAAGATGCGCCTTTTAGATCGTGCTCGTAAGAAGACAACCCAAAAGGTCAACCTTTACGAAAAGGTGCAGATACCAGATTATGAAACTGCTATACGAAAGATCAAACGATTCTTAGAGGATGAGGAAAACCTCTCTAAATCAGCGCAGAAGATTGTTAAGAAACGACAAGAAGAGGAGGTGGTAGCATGATCGTAAAAATGATTAAGTATAACTTCCTTCTCTACCATCGTGAGTTTCAAACTTTTCTCGATGATGTTCAGGCTATTGGAGTGCTGGATATTACTAAGGAGAGTAGAACACTTACCGACGATGAGAAGGGTATACTCGAACTAAAAGTTCGTTGTGCAAGTGCCATAAAGAGTTTATCGCGTCGTAATACAGAAGCCGACAAAAGGTTCGATCGTTCGGCAATCGATGTTGTAACCCGATGGGAGGAAGCTGTTAAGGAGCTTGAGGCTGCAGAGGTGAACCTTCGAAAACTGTCTAAAGAGTTGCAAGAGTTACAACCTTGGGGCGATTTTAACCCATTGGATATCTCTGCACTTGAGGCAAAGGGCTTAACAATTAAGTATCTTGTTGCTCCTACTAAGCGCTTTTCTCCGGAATGGGAAGAGCAGTATGCTCTTTGGGTAGTATCGGAGGTAAAGGGACAAACCTACTTTGTTTGGGTTCAGGAGAAAGGCGATATAAACTTTGGGCTACCTGCAACAGAGGTTAAGGTTTTATTGCGATCGTTACGTGAACTTACTGAAGAGGTTGAGGTTGCCAAATTGACTAAAGAAACTCTAATTGGAGAACTCGACGAACTTTCGCTCTATACCGAGATGCTATCGCAAAGCGTTAGCGAGTTGACGGATAGCTTAGATTTTAAGTCGATTCTAAACGGTACTCCTCGCGAGTTGGATGGTACGGTGGTGATGTTAACTGGATTTGTTCCAGAAGAGGTTGCCCCTAAGCTAGAGGCTTACTTGGCTGAAACATCTACAATTTACATTTCCCAAAAAGCGAAGGAGGAAGATGGGCCACCTATAAAGCTTAAAAATAATAAGTTTGCAAGGCTTTTTGAGCCAATAGGTGAGCTTTACATACCGCCTAAGTATTCAGAGTTGGATCTTACGCCCTATTTTGCCCCGTTCTTCGTGATTTTCTTTGGTCTTTGTATGAATGATATCGGGTATGGTATCGTTTATATAATACTTGGAACTGTCTTGAGGATGATGCCAAAATTTGCCAAGCATAAACCCTATCTGATGCTTATTCAATGGCTCGGTCTAGGAACCTTTATCATGGGTTTTGTATCGGGGAGCATATTTGGAACTGAGATGGGAGGAGAGCACGAATGGATGTTCCTACCTGAGCATATTAAGCAGATGTTTCTTAAAAGCGAGCAGATGATGCTTTTTGCAGTGGCCGTTGGATTCGTCCAGATCATTGCAGGTCTTTTGGTAAAGTCAGCCAACCGTATGCGTCATTATGGAAACTTTTTTGCTGGAATGGGGCCTGTTGGCTGGGTTTTCTTACTCTCTGGTCTGCTTCTACTGGCATTTCCATCAACTAAACCATTTGCAAAGTATGTAATTGGAACGGGGGTTACAGGTGTTCTTTTCTTTGGACATCCTCATGGAAATATTTTTGGAAGAATTGGTATGGGACTGGTGGAACTTTACGAGATCTCAGGCTTCTTTGGCGATTTGCTTTCGTATATCCGTCTCTTTGCTCTAGGAATTGCTGCAGCAATCCTTGCAATGGTGGTAAATACCATTGCTGGACTTACTCTGCATGCCTTCCCTTACGGTATTGGATACGTAGTATTTGGTATTATAGTAGTGTTTGGTCATGCGGCAAATATGATGCTCTCGACGCTTGGAGCCTTCGTGCACCCGCTACGTTTAACGTTCGTTGAGTTTTATAAAAACTCAGGCTTTTCGGGTGGAGGACGTATGTACTCGCCTTTTAAAAGAAGCGCAAATCAGGAAAGTAAAATAACTAA
>CAXYUU010000439.1:0-3184 GCA_964292015.1 uncultured Acetobacteroides sp. | reverse complement strand
TTTAGATCTGCTGTATTTTTTGGTGGTTTATGTTGTTCCATAAAGGACGGTTCTTTAAATATATTAAAAATATCAAGAATGCTGTTTTTCTTATTTACTGGGTTAACGAAGTAATTAATTCTAGCTTGATCTACTTCTTGCTGAATTTTCAAAATATCTTTAAAAACTTGGTTCGGCGCCATTTCGGCAATCGCCTCATTTTTTTCTGGCATTTTAAATATATTATTGTCTCGCATATAACCTCATCTTAGTCACTCTCAAAATTTAATTTAAACATTAAACAACATTTTGAAGTTCTGGCTCGTTATTTCTGCAATTTCGTCTAGGGAAACTCCCCTAGCGTTTGCATGATATTCAGCAATTTGCTTAATTCGAGCCGGCTCATTTATTTTACCACGAAATGGTGCTGGAGTCAAGAAAGGAGCATCCGTTTCAAATAAAATTGAGCCCATGGGCAACGAGGTGTATAAATCGCGTTGCCAGTTAATTTTCGTGAAAGTGCTTATGCCGTTTAACCCTATGTAATAGCCACGTGCTAAAGCTTCTTCGGCATTTTTAGGAGAGTCTGTAAACGAATGAATATCGGCATTTTTAACCTTAAAATTATTTAAAACTGCCCAAAAATCATCAAAGGCGTCCCGCACATGAAATTCAATCGATAAATTGCGTCGTAATGCGAAATCTATTTGCCACTCTAAAGCTTCAATTTGCTGTTTTTTTGACTGCTCGGTGTAATGATAATCTAGGCCAATTTCTCCAACACCAATAATTCTTTTTCGTAAAGATATTGGTGTATTTTCGTAAATGCTTTCTAAATCTTGATAGTCCAAATTCGCGTTAGATGGATGCACCCCTATAACGGCATATGCTTCTGATTTTGTGCCAGTTATATTTGAGTACTTTTCAGCAAACTCTATTCCCCTACGCGAACTTTCTAGGTCTGTACCAACAACGACCGCCCTACTTACGCCACTATTCAGTGCGTTTTCCATAACTATATTGCTATCAATTGGATAATCTTCATCTTGAATATGACAATGAGTATCTATTAACATTATTTTTTTATTTCTTTAGAACGAGGGTCGGCAGTATGCAGGTATATTTTTGGAAAAAGTGGCTCGCCGTCAAACTGAACCACTCCAGTCTCAAAAATTGCATTAATTTTACGAGCTGTGGTTGGCATAAATGGCATTAATAAATCTCCTACTTGCAATAGTGCACCCGCAATGTAAGATAAAACATCTGCTAAATGCTCTTTTGCTTCACTATCGGTTTCAACTTTTTTAGCTATCTCCCATGGCTTGATATTATCTATATACTGATTAAGCGCCCTAACCTTGCCCCATACCGAGGCTAATGCTTCGTCAAACTGATAGTTTTTCATTGCATCGTGATATTCTTTCATGTCGTGTTCATTTTGCGTAACATCGCCAATAACCCCAGCCTGATAGCGTGTAATCATTCCCGTTACTCTTTGCACTAAATTACCCAAGTCATTACTTAATTCGGTATTATAGGCTGTTTCAAATCTTTCCCATGTGAAATCCCCATCGGTTAAAGTAGGAACATGCCTAGAGAAATAGTATCTGAAAGCATCGGCTCCATAATTATCTACGACCTCGTAAGGGTCTACTACATTACCGATAGTTTTACTCATTTTGCGCCCGTTAGAGCTAATGTGGCCATGAGCTAAAATTACTTTTGGCAAAGGCAAGCCCAGCCCCAGTAACATTGCTGGCCAAATAATTGCGTGAAATCGTAAAATATCCTTCCCCACTACTTGCAAATCTGCGGGCCAATATTCGCGCCAGGTTTCATCTTGAGGATAACCCAAGACAGACAAGTAATTCGACAAAGCATCGAACCATACATACATAACGTGATTTGGATCGTCTGGAACCGAAACCCCCCAGCTTAAACTTTTTCTTGGACGCGAAATGCTTACATCTTCCAATCCTTCGTCAATTAAATTCAAAATTTCTTGCTTGCGAAATTTAGGCACGATTTTAATTTTATCTGTTTCTATAGCTTCGCGAATTTTACTGGAAAACGCAGACACTTTGAAAAAATAGTTTTCTTCACTAAGCCTTTCGTAAGGAATTCCATGATCTGGTGATATACCATTATTTTCTGTAGCAACTTTATCTGAAACGAATGATTCTTCCCCTACGGAGTACCAGCCTTCATAAGATGCTTTATAAATATAAGGCTTTTGACGCTTCCAAATATATTGCACTGAAGCTTTATGGCTGGTGTCGGTTGTTCGGATAAAATCTGTGTAATCTGTGCCTGTTTTACTAGCTAATTCTTTAAAGTTGACGTGCGTTTGATCAGTGAATTCTTGAGGTGACATATTTGCAGCTTTTGCACTAGTGGCAATTTTTGTACCGTGCTCGTCTACACCTATTTGAAATCGCACTGGATGCCCATTTTGCATTTGATACCTTGCCCACACATCTGCCAATAGGTAATCCATTGCATTTCCAATATGAGGCTTTCCATTAACATAAGAAATTGCTGTTGTTACATACATTTTACTTTTAGCGGGAGCTGCTTCTTGTTTTTGAGGCAGAGCAGCGACAGCTTGTTGATCAGTTTTTTGTTCCACTTAAACAATCTCCTTTTTTTATTCATTATAACAGATAAATGACTCCGCCTAAACATGACCTCGTAAAAAATTTTATAGTACTAGCTTAAAATTCATGAATAATGTATAATTATATCCTGTAAGCACACTATCGGGGTGTGGCGCAGTTGGCTAGCGCGCGCGGTTTGGGACCGTGAGGTCGAAGGTTCGAGTCCTTTCACCCCGACCACATGAGAAATCATCGTTTTTTAGGAACCCTTCCCAGGGTTCCTTTAGTTTATATTCGATCTCCCACCTCTGTTCTGAGGTCCTTCCGCGGTCGTAAATTACAAAGTTCGAGAAGAATTCGCGGCCTATTTTATCCAGTTGCTCGAGTGTGGGTTGCGACCCCAGTAAAACAGGTACTTTTTGCATAAGTTCGAGATATTCCGCGTAGGTCTTTCGTGACTCTTTTAAGGCGTCCTTCTTCATTATAAGATCCTGCTTGTCCTTAGACCACTTCTCTATATGCTCCTCATATACCTTCAGATCCTCGACATAGTAGCGAGCCATCTCCTTGTTGTGCTTTATCACATCCTTTGTTTCGACTAGACCTCT
>CAXYUU010000438.1:0-3197 GCA_964292015.1 uncultured Acetobacteroides sp. | reverse complement strand
TGGGCGAAAAAATATACGGACAAAGCGATCTGCTACGGGTAGTGAAAAGGCTATCGTGTAACGGACAGGTGTCGGTACTACTCAAAGCAGGCCATCTTACCGAAGAGGTGCTTACCGACGTATTCTACAATGCCGAAACCGACGAGATAGTTGAGCTCCGCTCCAACCGAATTGCAACACGCAATACGCATGGTACGGGGTGTACCTTTTCGTCGGCGGTTGCCTCTTTCATGGCGCACGACCTTCCATTAAACGACGCCGTGCGTCAGGCCAAGGAGTACATTAACCAGGCCATCGTCTGCGGTGCCAGCTACGAGATTGGAAAAGGGCACGGCCCGGTACACCATTTCTTTAATTTCTGGAAGTAGATGAATATCGAACCTAAAGGAGCCTTTACCCAAAACCTTTGGCATCGTATCGAACCTATTTTCGAAAAGATGCTGACCTGCGACTTTATTGTACAACTTGGCAAGGGAACGCTCAACTCCAAATGCTTTGCCCACTACCTCTCGCAGGATGTCATCTACCTTCGCCAGGACAACCAAGCGCCCAGCATGCTTGCCAGCAAAACCACCAACAGCAGCCATCACCGCTTCTTCGACACGCTGGCCACCGATGGTATTGCTATGGAACAGCTCCTTCGCGAGGAGTACCTAACCCACTTTAAGGTTCACGAAGCGGTGGAGCAATCGCCAGCATTTAAGGCATACGGCGAATACCTACTGCAACACGCCAGCAACTCATCATGCGAGGTTACTGCTGCCGCACTCCTCCCCTGTTTCTGGGTTTACGCCGCAACAGGAAATCAGGTGATTCTGATCAGTAAACATGGAAATCCGTATCAAAAATTTATAGACACCTATGCTGGCGAAGAGTACGAAGTGTACGTAAACCAGTACATCGAAATAGTAGAAGATTTGGGTCGACAAGCATCGCCAGAAATGCAACAGCGCATGACAGATGCCTTTATTCGGAGCACAGAGATGGAATTAATGGTGTTCGAAGAATCAGCACGAGTGAGTTAGCAGAAGGGTAACTCAATTAGAAACTATAAGAGAACGCCCAACGGATATCCTATCCATTGGGCGTTCTCTGTATTATGCTATGTAGAGTACTCCTTAATTAGCCTTTTATCCTCACTCAGTATGTACTAACATTGCTAAAGTCACCCTATTCTCCTTGTAGTCGGAGTTCCACCATCTAAGACCAGAATGTATATAGAGCAATCCGGTTGACACACCTGAAGTCATGCTGATACCCACAACACAACCATCACATCATCCCCACATTTCTACTCCACGTACGCTAGGGTTGTCGAAATCTCTACGATACGATTTTGAACGGCAAAGAGAACAATACCAGCCGTATTCTTAGACGATGTTTTAACTAAAATCCGTTTCCTGTAGCCCTCCACCGTACGAGGACTTATGGCCAGAATACTTCCAATCTCCTCGGTAGTCTTCTCTTCGACAATTAGCTTTATAACTTGCAGCTCCCTATCAGACAAATCAACGTAGGAAAGCAACTTCCTTCTATTCTCCTTAAACACCTTTCTATAGTCAATATCAGGAATCCCCGAGCCAAAGCAAAACCCTTTTTGTAGCACCGCCCTTATGGTGGCTTCAACCTGATCCTGCTCAGCGCTCTTGAGAATAATTCCACTTAGCCCTTTTTGTAGCAGCCGTGCTGCAATAGCCTCGTTATAGCACTCCACTAGCGCTACTATTCGAACATCGGGAAGATAGGTTCGAGCGGTATCTATTGCACCAGAAATATCTGTTCCTGGAATGTTTATATCCAGAATCACCAGATCAACCTCAGCATATGCATTAGCTAAAATCCGAAGAAACGAGGATACATTGCCAGCCTCTCTTGTATGGTAGTTCGGACAAATCTGAGATAACAATGATATAAATCCCAACCGAAATAAAGGATGATCGTCTACTATAACTATTTGCCTTTTTGCTTCCGCTAACATGAACTATGGTATTAATCGGTAGGTACTAAAGATCCCAAGAGAGGCTATTGTTGTAAATAACCTATTAATTATTGCTAATAACAGTAGATCTACGCAACAACTATACGCAAAAGTACGGTTGAACGGCTCCCTTCAAATCTCGGATATTTGTTCTATGCAAAACAGCAACAATATACCGACCGGATATCAGCACCAAATGGCATATTGGGCAGAAAGCGTACAAGAAAAACAAGGTTCACTATTACACATAAGCTGTCTTGCACAGAAAAAGCAAGGGCGTAATTCCGAAAAGCCTTACGAGTAGGAAACATTAAACTCAATTCATTATGTTTACAGATGACTTAACAAAAGTTCAGGTAATGGTTCCATCCATTACATTACTTCAAGCAAATGAAAATTGGCGCACCGCTATTTCGAACGTATTAATTACAGGAACAGGTAGCTGTGAGTTCATGCTTACTCGTCCAAATTCAGGCGACGCAAACGGAGGTTATGTATCCTTGTATAAGGACGTGATTAATGACCAACAACCTGTAGTTAGACAGCTAATCCAAGGAAAAAACAGTGGTAAGTTCACCATTAGTAGCGACAAAGTCGATTTCACAAAGAATACATACGTATTATGCTATGGCCCATTTTATAGCGATCCTGTATATGAAGTAGTGACATCTGTAGAGATTATTTTCGGTCAAGCGTTTATGGCAAGATCGTCTATGTGCCAAGGCATTTCACATGAAATCGATAAGGTAACGAGCTACTTTAAATTCGATTCAAACCCTCAAGGTTTTGGCAGATGGGATGGATACATCATTGTACGTGAAGGTTCAGTATTTGGAGTAGGGCCACAGGTAGGTATGATCACCCTTCAAAAAGATGGAACAAACGAAGGTGTAGCAACGGTACCTGTAGATACGTTGAAAAGAGGTACAACCTATAATGTTACAACCAGTATATACTCAACGGTACGACCTGTAGCAGGATATAATTTTACAACTGCCAAAAAGCAAATCAACAAAATCTGATTATTTTTCTCAGAAAAGTTAATAAAGAAAGAAGGGGGCCCCCACACCCGGAGGCAGTCTCTTTACTTATGAAGCTACTCGTTATGCGTATATTCAAACCTAATATTACCCTTATTCAAAGAGCAAATACAGTTAAGACACAACGACAAATTACCCCAAAAGGGAAGATGCCAACCCTTACGGGGAACTTAATAATA
>CAXYUU010000437.1:0-3201 GCA_964292015.1 uncultured Acetobacteroides sp. | reverse complement strand
GATCCGAAACGAACGTTCCGGCTCGTCCCGACCCCTCGGAAGGTTTCGATACGAACGTTCCGCCTCGTCCCGACCCCTCGGGAAGTTCCGAAACATACGTTCCGGCTTGCCCCGACTAGTAACCAAGGGTATTTGTCTAAAGTTTAACAGTAAAAATCTCTCAAGTAGATGATCACAATAGTAAAAATAGGGGGTAATGTCATCGACAACCCTGCGGTGCTGGCCGATTTCCTAGCGAAGTTTGCCAAGATAGATGGCCCCAAGGTGCTTGTGCACGGGGGAGGAAAGATTGCCTCGGAGGTTTCGAAGTCGCTGGGCATAGAGCCGCAGCTGGTAGATGGCCGCCGTATTACCGATGGCCAAACCATCGACATTGTAACGATGGTATACGCCGGATTGGTAAACAAGAAGATGGTGGCCTCGCTGCAGGCCTTGGGCTGTAACGCCATTGGCCTTTCGGGTGCCGATGCCAACATCATCTGTGGGGTAAAGCGCCCGGTGGAGCCTATCGACTTTGGCTATGTGGCCGACCTCACCGTCGACAGCATTCACGAGGATCACCTCAAACAGCTTCTTTACGATGGACTTACGCCCGTATTATCGGCCATTGTGCACGACGGCAAGGGCAACCTGCTTAACTGCAACGCCGACACCATCGCGTCGAGCATCGCCGTGGCGCTATCGAAAAAGGGCGACACCAAGCTGGTGTACTGCTTCGAAAAGAAGGGCGTACTTAAGGATGTCGACGACCAGACTTCGGTTATCAGCCACATAAAAAAGGGGGAGTTCGATGAGCTTGTCCGCTCGGGTGTTGTTGCTAAGGGGATGATTCCAAAGCTGAAGAATTCGTTCGATGCGCTGGACAACGGCGTAGGCTCGGTGGTAATCACCCAGGCCGACGAGGTGTTTACAGCAGCCAGCCAACAGGGGGGCTGCGGTACAACGCTTAGCCTGTAAACCCTAGTAGTCCTAACAGGTTTTCGAGACAGGTTAGGGTTGGATCGTAGGTCGAGATAGTAAAGAGAAGGTCTGAGGTTTGCCAGTAATGCTGCACAAAGCAAACTCCCCTCCTTTCTAAGGATGGGTCGGCGCAGCCGGGGGTGGTTTGTATTGGCAATGTATCGCATCTTAAATGAACCACCCCGCTCTACGGGCATCTTTTCTCGAAAACGGGAGGGCTCACCTCGAAAAGCATTATTGAATGCTGTTGATGTGGCGAGTTTTAAGGAGTTAAAATGAAGGCGTTAATAGACTAGGTACGCTGCTGAAATTAGTACGTTTCTCTTTTTGAGGGCGATCTTTTAATAGTGAGAATATGAGCTACACCCATCTTTCCCATAATGCCATCGAGCTGCTCAAGCAGCTCATCGCCACCCAGTCGTTTAGCGGCGACGAGGGCGGCGTGGCCGATATTATGAACGAGTACCTTACCTCGCGAGGCGTAAAAACCAATCGCCACCTGCATAACGTGTGGGCGGTAAACCAGCACTTCGATGCCTCTAAGCCAACGGTGCTGCTCAACTCGCACCTCGATACGGTTCGCCCCAACACGGGTTACACCCGCAACCCTTTCGAGCCAACCGTTGCCGATGGCAAGCTCTACGGCTTAGGTAGCAACGATGCCGGGGGATGCCTGGTGTCGCTAGCGGCCACCTTCACCCACTTCTACAGCCAGGAGGGGATGACGTACAACATCGCCTTTGCCGCCACGGCCGAGGAGGAAAACTCGGGACACAACGGGCTGGAGTGCCTGCTGCCGCTGCTTCCACCCGTGGCCTTTGCCATAGTTGGCGAGCCAACGCAGATGCACCTGGCCATTGCCGAAAAGGGGCTGATGGTGCTCGACTGCGTGGCCCACGGTAAGTCGGGGCACGCCGCCCGCAACGAGGGGGTCAACGCCATCAGCAATGCCATCGCCGATATAACGTGGCTCAACACCTACCGCTTTCCGGTGGTTTCCGACTACCTGGGCGAGGTAAAGATGAGCGTAACAATGATAAACGCCGGCACCCAGCACAACGTGGTGCCCGATCGCTGCTCGTTTGTGGTAGATGTACGCCTCACCGATGCCTACACGTTGGAGGAGGTGTTCGAGCTGATCAGTCAAAACGTAAGGAGCGAGGTTACCAGCCGCTCCATGCGCCTTCGCCCGTCGAAGATCGACGTGTCGCACCCCATTGTGCAGGCCGGATTGGCACTCGGACGAACCACCTACGGCTCGCCAACCACCTCCGATCAGGCGCTGATCGATTCGCCATCGCTTAAGCTCGGTCCCGGCGATAGCGCCCGCTCGCACACCGCCGACGAGTTTGTCTACCTCTCCGAAATTGAGGAGGGCGTGGAGCTGTACATCGCGATGCTGGAGAGGGTGGTTTTGTAGGGAGAAGTTAAACGGAAATAAACTGAAGTTAGACTGAAGTTAGGCGGAAGGATTTTGAAGTCAAAGAAGTCAAAGACGTCAAAGAAGATAATCTCTACCAACAAAGAATCTTCGAAGACCTGTCCCCCGCTGGCGGGGGGAGGGGGTGGACATTGAACGAGGAGAGCAATTTTAAGAAGTAAAACCAAGTGAGAGTAAGATAGGGCAAATTGTCAGGGATTTCGCGTTTAAAAATAGCGTACGAACATGATTGATTCATTTGACTTGTTTGCAAATAAAACCACCCCGCCCTGCGGGCACCCCTCCTTAAAAAAGGAGGGGAGTACGCTCTGTGCAAATTTTGTCGTTACCATCGGCTGCTTACACCGAAAGTACGCTATTGCAGGGTTTGTGAATTTGAAATGGAGAGTTTGCCGCTTGGTGCAATGTGTTATCAGAGCAAATTCCTCCCGCCATAAGCGTGAGGTGCCCGTAGGGCGGGGTGGTTCTGAATGATAAAATCAAGTCAAAATTAAGTGTACTCTCTAATCAAATCTTAAACGCGATATCTCGGGGCAAACTGCCTGCGAGCTAATGACTAAAATCTAATGTCCAGTATCTAATATCTAGTATCATGAAACTCTGGCAAAAAAACTACCAAGTCGACCAGTCTATCGACACCTTTACGGTGGGCGACGACCGCGAGCTCGACCTATTTATGGCTAAGTACGATGTGCTGGGCTCGTTGGCGCATACCCGTATGCTCGAAAAGGTAGGACTGCTAACGGCCTCCGACCTCGAACAGGTGCAAAAGGGGTTGAAGGAGATCTACCGCGAGATTG
>CAXYUU010000436.1:0-3209 GCA_964292015.1 uncultured Acetobacteroides sp. | reverse complement strand
TGAAGAACCAGTTGTCGTAGATATCACCGTATACACGAGGGTTTGCAGGGTCGTTAAAGTAGGGGGCTTGGAAGAAAATGGTTGCATACATTCTGGAATCGTAACGTCCGGTTGTGGCAATTTTTCCTTCTTTTTTAAATTCATTCACGAGCATTTGGCTAGGTGCAATCTCGTCGTATCCACCTAATTCGCTTACGCCAATCCATTTATGGAAGTAAGGTCTGTAGCTCGCTCCGTTGGCCGTATTACCGGTAAATTGACGCTCAAAAATAGCTTCAGAACAGTTTCTGTTAGTGCCATCGAACATGCTGATGTAGTCTTTTACCAACGAGTAGCCTTTTACTTCGTCAAATGCTTTTACCGCCTTGTCGAGGAAGTCTGCCTTCTTGGCTGTTTCTTCCCATGCTCTGGTGAGGTAGGCATATCCTAAGTAGGAGTATGCTGCACCTTGAGTTGCTCTACCTGCCGATACCGCATCTCTGGTGGTTGCAAGCTTGGTTGCTGCTTGCAATTCTGCAACAATAAAATCCCATGCTGCTTCGCGAGCAGAAAGAGGTTTTTCGATGTCGGCTTGGCTGGTGATGTACTTGTCGCGGATGATTATTTTCTCCCAGTTAAGCAGAAGTTTCAGGTGGTAGTAGCCCCTTAGGAAGTGAGCTTCGGCCAATAACTGCTCGCGATCATTTTCTGTTATTTTGTCAGCAGGAATTGATGGAACTTTTGCTAGAAGTTGGTTTGTTCGGTTTATTCCGATGTAGGCGTAATTCCAGTATGTCGAGACTTGGCTATTCCCATTGCTATAGGTGAAATCGCGTAGTTCGGTCCAGTTACCGTAGTTGGCGGCATCACGTCCTAGTATGTTGATGTCCTCTCTGAAGGCCTCAACAGGATACTTTACCTCCATGAAGTCCCACACACCGCATCCATTCTCTAACATGGAGTAGGCAGAGGCCATTGCTGCTTCGGCATCGGATTTATCCCTCCAGTAAATATCAGAAGTAAGTTGGTCAGGCGATTCTTGCGTTAGCACTTCATCGCAAGACGTTGCCAGCATAACCACTAGCATTGGAATCAAATATAGTATTCTTTTCATCTCTTGTAGTTTTGTTAGTTTAGAATGTGAATTGAACGCCAAACACATACGACTTGGTGAATGGGTAGATCATATTGTCAATACCTGCATTGACTGGGCTGCTGCGGGCAAATTCTGGATCTACACCAGTATAGTCAGTCCAAGTCAACAGGTTGTTTCCGCTTACATATACACGAACACTCTCCATGTTTGCCTTCTTCAAAATACTTTGAGGAAGCGTATATCCTAGCTGTAGCTGACGCAGACGAATGAAGTCACCACTTTCTAGGAATCTATCCGATTCGAGCTTAACATTTCCGTTAGGATCGTTGTATACGGCACGAGGGATGGTCGTATTGGTGTTTTGTGGTGTCCAAGAGTTTAACGTCGAGGAAAGGAAGTTTGACGGGCTGCTCATATTTTCGTAGAAGTAACGGTTGCCATTGTAGAGCTTTCGTCCCCAGTTACTGCCGATAAGGAATGAGAGGTCGAACCCGACATACGAAGCATTAAAGCTGATGTTTGCTTCAACCTTAGGAATGGCCGATCCTGAGTAAACCCTATCATCGTCATTTATAGCCCCATCGCCATTTGCATCTACGAACTTGATATCGCCAGGTTGTGCATTTGGCTGAATAAGTTCGCCTTTTGAATTTTTGTAGGCGTTAACTTCGGTCATGCTTTGGAATAGTCCTGCTGTTTTGTAGAGGTAGAAAGATCCGATTGGTTTACCTTCACGCGTTTGGGTTGGGAAGTGTTCGGTGCCATACTTTAAGCCTTCGCCAGGAATTGTTTGACCCTTGTCGGCAAGTTTTACAACTTCATTTCTGGTGGTCGATAGGTTAAGTCCGATGTTGTAGTTGAACTTATTGATCGAACTACGGTAGTTTAACTCGACTTCAATACCGGTATTCTTAAATTCACCCACATTTAGGATAGGGTTATCTAAACCTGCAGATGGGGCAAGAACCTTTGTAATAAGAAGATCTTGAGTGTTGTTGTGGTAGTAGTTTACCAAACCCGAAATTTTGTTGTTTAGGAATCCAAAGTCCAAACCAATGTTTCTAGAAACGGTTGTTTCCCACTTTAGCATTCGGTTTTCGAGTGTCGAAGCAATGCTACCTGGCCATGGATTTGCTCCATCGCCTTGTACGCTGCCGAACCAAAGGTTATTTCCCGATGAAATAAGCGACTGGAAGTCGTAGTACCCTAGGGCCGATTCGCTTCCCAGACGTCCATAGCTGGCGCGGAGCTTCAGGTTATTGACGATATCGTTTTTGGGGAAGAACTCCTCCTCGTTAATCTTCCAGCCTAGTGCAATAGATGGGAATGTTCCCCAGCGGCTTTCTTTACCAAATTTTGAAGAGCCATCGCGACGAAATGTTGCCTGAAGTAGGTATCGGCTACTATAGGAGTAGTTTAAACGTCCAAAATAGGAGAATCGGTTGTATACATAGTTAGATCCAGATCCGGCAGATGTGCCTCCTTTACCTGCATCGGGCGTCATAAAGTACTGATCGTGGAAGCCGGCTGGCTTCTCCGTTATGTTAATGCCGCCATTAACAACCGTTGTTACTCCAGTTTTACCCTCTACGCTTACTGTGTTCCAATTCTCCTTTGTCTTGGTGAGCGAGGTTCCTAAAATGGCATTAACAGAGTGTTTTCCTATGGTTTTGTTGAAGGTAATAAGGTTGTCCACTAGCTGCTCTTCCTTGTAGTTGCGGCTCTCAGAATAGAACGGGTATTCGTTTTTTTCTTTTGGGTGAGCAACGTATTTCGGATTGTGGGAGAAATACTGCGAATTGGTGTTGTTGAAGGAGAAGCTGCTCTTAAACTGAAGCCAGCTGGTGAAGTTAAGTGCTGCTGAAATATTTCCGTTGAAATTTTGTCCTTTCTTCCAGCTAGTCCGGTAGTAGTCGTCAGCAATTACGTTACGGTTACCTGGTAATCCATTTTCGCCAGAAAGACCAAAACCAAATTCCTGCTTCGAATCGTATACTGGAACCAGTGGGCTTATCATGTATACCTCTTTGAGGCTATAGTCGGGATGGATATTTTTAGTGTCCCTATACCACATGTTGGCATCTACGTCAAGGATCGATTTTTTAAATCCAACCTTTAGGCGTGTTCCCTTTTG
>CAXYUU010000435.1:0-3251 GCA_964292015.1 uncultured Acetobacteroides sp. | reverse complement strand
ACGAGGATATTCTTTACACAAGGCAAGAACATCCCCCAGGCAAGTTCCACTGGACCATTAAAAACCAAATTACAGACAGATGAAAAGAACAATTCTTTCGCTAATGCTAATTGGCGGAGCAGCTGTTGCCAATGCAGGCGGTATTTTAACCAACTCGAACCAGAGCGCATCATACATGCGTATGCTCTCGCGCAATGCATCAATCGACATGGATGCCGTTTTCTATAATCCCGCAGGGCTAACCTTTATGAAGGATGGCTTTCACATTTCGTTTAACAACCAGACCCTTTTCCAGAAGCGTACCATCGAAAACGACAACCCCTACCTCAACAATAAGAGCTACTCGGGCGATGTAACCACCCCTATCTTCCCAACCTTCTTTGCCGCTTACAAACACGACAAGTGGGCTATTTTTGCCGGGTTTGGGCCAACTGCCGGTGGTGGAAAGGCGGCCTTTAACAACGGTCTCCCATCATTTGAGGTAGATGTAGCCAACCTTCCCGTATCGCTTAGCCAAAAGGGAATTCCAACATCGAAATACGCTTTGGACATGTCGTTTGATGGCTCATCGGTATTTTATGGAGGTCAAGCAGGCGCCAGCTACAAGGTTAACGATTGGATTAGCGTTTCGGGCGGTGCCCGCGTTATCTACGCCAAGAACACCTACAACGGCTACCTGCGCGATATCCGAATTAACCCAATAAATGCGGCAAACACCAACGTTGGTGGGTTTATTCCCGCACCTCAGTTTTTCAAAAACCTCGCTGCAGGAACTGCTGCAAGCCTACAGCCACTTATTGCTTCGGCAGGAGGGCTAACCCTTCAGCAAGTTCAAGTAGCAGGCTTTCTTTCTGCGGATCAGGTAAAACAGCTGCAGGGCGGATTGGGCAGCTACTACAGCACCGCAATGACGGTGGCTCAAGTTCAAAGCGCCTACTTAGGATCGAACAACACCTTTGCCGACAATGCGGCAAAAACCTCGGATAAGTATGTAGATGTCACCCAAACCGGAACAGGGATAACCCCAATTATTGGCGTTAACCTTACCCCATCGAACAAGCTGAACATTGGTATTCGCTACGAATTTGCCACCAAGGTGCAGCTTAAAAATGACACCAAGCAGGACGGAACAGGTGCCTACCCCGACGGAAAGAAGCTGAACAGCGACCTTCCGGCCATTCTTGCTGCGGGTATCGACTACCGAATTCTACCCGAGCTTAAGCTATCGGCATCGCTCACCCACTACTTCGACAAGGATGCCAACTGGGATGGTAAGGAGAAGTTTATTACCGACAACCTGTACGAAATGGCCTTTGGTATGGAGTGCAGCGTATCGGAACGTATCCTACTTAGCGGAGGATTCCTTTACATACAAACCGGAGCAGGACAAGGTTACCAATCGGACATCAACTACAGCCTTTCGTCGCACTCGGTTGGATTTGGAGCCGGGTTTAAGGTTACCGACAAGCTTACCCTAAACATGGGTACCATGTACACCCAGTACGTAGAGGGCACCCGAATGATTAGCTATCCTAGCATAGGAAACATTAAGGAGACCTATAAAAAGAGTAACGTCGGATTTTCGATAGGCTTCGACTACCACTTCTAGCACGTAATTTTATTTTCATAAGTACACTTACCCATAACCAAATACGCTCCGAAGTGATTCGGGGCGTTTTTACTTTAGCACCGACACCTACCAACCAACCCTACGGCATCTCCGGTAAGATCGCCACGGTGGTGCGGAATACAATACGGAGGATAACCAACCACAGAATACCTACAGCTGGGTGTTGCCCTGCTACTGCCCTGCAACGCTTCCGTTTTATCTGGGGATTTGTTCCATATCCCATCTTTCGAGGGCTCCTTTTTTATACATTTGCTCCTCTTAAGACATACCTAGGGATTTCGCGTTTAAAATATTGATTCAGCGCTATTTTTTTTTGCATGGATGTACCTGTTTTTGTCAATAATCGACACTTAACAACCACACTGCCCTTTGGGCACCTCCCGCTTAAAGCGGAGGCAAGTGCGTTGAATCAGCGTTTTAGCTTATGCTCAAAGCTGGCTTTGCAACAGCTATACATTCTTGCCATTCTTCACCCTATCAATCCGGAGCTACACCGCTCCTATTTAGAACTGGGTGGTTCTTACCAAATTATTGATACGAAGTTGTAGTGCCCATCTTTTAGCTTTAAACCCAAAATTCCTGAATACATACCCCATCATGAAGCTCGTAAATATTAAGGCCAAGCTACCACAGGTTGTTGTTCTGCTTACCATTTTGCTACTTATCGGAGTACGAACAGCCCAAAACGGGAGTCCTGCCAAGAGTAAAATGGCAGTAACACCTAACAACGAGGTTCTGTCGTGCATCAAGAACATGCTTCCCAACGTTTCGTCCATCGAGCTTGATGGCGTTGAACAGTGGATTGTAAAGGATCGGAACAACGATATCATCGGAAAGGCCATTATAGCCCAGCAAACCACCAGCCAAATTATTGGTTACAGCGGGCCAACACCGCTAGCCATTGTTATTAATACGAAGGATGAGATCGCCTGCGTGGGCCTGCTGGCCAACGACGAAACGCCGAGCTTTATCGAAAAGGTAAAGGCAAAGGGCTTCCTCGACAGGTGGAAGGGGCTTTCGGTAGAGAAGACCGTTGCCCAAGATATGGATGCGGTATCGGGCGCCACCTACTCGTCGGTGGCCATTAACGAAACGGTGAAGCAGCGCATGGCCGAGTACAATAAGGCCGCAACCGTTGCCCGCAAGGCCGACACCAAGGCCATCATATCCACCATCGCCATAATTTTGGTGTTGCTTTACGCCCTGTCGTTTTACTTCTTTCACCGCCAGCTTACCAAGCTGCGCATCACCCTGCTGGTGCTATCGGTTGGGGTGCTGGGGGTATACACCGGCTCGTTCCTATCCATAAAGCTTGTTGGGGGATGGTTTATTCAGGGCATATCGCTCCAAAACCAGGCTATCTTCGTAACCATTGCGATGCTGGCCATCCTGCTACCCTTCTTCTTTGGAAAGAACTTCTACTGCACCTACGTATGCCCCTTTGGCGCCTGCCAGGAGCTGCTGGGCAAGGTTAACCCCAAGAAGTTGGAGCTGCCCAAGGGGGCCACACGGGTGCTGGCCCATACCCGATCGAAGGTGATGCTGATGGTGCTGGGTATTGCCCTGTTTGGATCGACCATCGACGTTACCAACGCCGAGCCCTTTACGCTCTTCTTCTTCT
>CAXYUU010000434.1:0-3256 GCA_964292015.1 uncultured Acetobacteroides sp. | reverse complement strand
TTATTACCCGTTTCCTTAATTGCCCTTAAGTGACGAACTGCAATAAAACCTGCGGCCCCAATCAATCCGAAATTCTTCATCTTCTTACTATTTTTGCTCGATACCAGTATGTAACGCTGGTATCACGAAATTTCTAACTCGTTATACAATCTTTGCTACCTGACCATCGGCCAGCTGGTAGCGATCGCCACTTTCGGGACAAACGGCCACCCCTTGGCTATCGAATTCGAGGCGATGCCCAAACTCGCTCATCCATCCTATCTGACGGGCTGGGTTGCCAACCAGCAGGGCGTATGGCTTAACGGTTTTGGTAACTACCGCTCCCGCACCAATAAAGGCAAATGCCCCAATATCGTGACCACAAACTATGGTGGCGTTAGCTCCAATGGTAGCCCCTCGACCCACAACTGTTTTGAGGTACTCGCTCTTACGGTTCACCGCACTTCGTGGATTGGTAACGTTGGTAAAAACCATCGATGGTCCAAGAAACACATCCTCCTCGCAAATCACCCCGGTGTATATCGAAACGTTATTCTGCACCTTGCAGTTGTCGCCCAGTACCACATCGGGCGACACCACCACATTTTGTCCTATGTTACAGCCTGCACCAATGGTACAGCCGCTCATGATATGGGAGAAGTGCCAAATTTTAGTTCCGGCGCCTATTTGGCAACCGCTATCGACAACCGCAGTTTCGTGGGCAAAGTAGTCGGACATTTATTTTTGTTTTAGACACAAGGATCAAGACTCAAGAAGCAAGATACTAGTATCAAGATGTTAAACATTAGATATTAGACAAACAGGTTGGTTAACTCGGCAGTTTCATTCTTATTCGGCAATCCTCTACCACCCTAACCTATAGCCATCATGGTTAATTATATTTAGTTCGCAAGATTTGTTTTTCTTTCCTTTTCATTTCTTTTGAAGGATCAAAAGAAACGAAACAAAGAAAAATCCTGCGAATATTAACTCGGTCGGTCGCAAGCGACGCTCCCTCAAACAGAATATTCGCATAGTCGGTGTGGCTTCGCCACGTTGTCTACGGAGGAACTTCCGCATTCTAATCAACATTCACCTGCCGACTCTTCTACTCTACTTTGTTTGAGCTTTTTTACTAAAAAAGTCATGGCAACAATGCCGCCATTAGATAAAAGGTTTCAACAAAATTTCGTTCCCAATTCACCATCTTCATTTTCAACACAAAGGTACAGAGTTAACCAAGATAAAGGCTCTAAGTTGTTGAACCAGTCAAACACAAATGGCGACCTTCGGTTGCAGCGCTTTGTTCAAGTTTCTCTACTTCAAAACTCTTCGTCTACCTTCCTTTAACTTCTGAAATAACTTCGTTTATCTTCTTCTTCAATACAGAAGACAACCTTCGGCTGCGGACTTCTTCAACTTCTAGAACTCCTTTAACTTCATCACTCGTTTAGCTTCTGCCCAAAGCCTACCTATTGGCCATATACTCAATAACCGAATTGGAGATGTACCCCAGCTGCTCCTCGGTTAGCTCGGTATGCATTGGCAGCGAGACAACCCTGTTGCAGAGCATTTCGGTAATTGGAAAATCGTAATCCTTTCCTCTTGCCGATCCCAATGCCTCCTGACGGTGCAGGGGAATGGGATAGTAAATCATCGAGGGAACACCCTTCGATTCGAGATACTTCATCAGGGCTCCTCGATCCACATTCTCGTCGAGCACCATGGTGTACTGATGGAAGATATGCGACGAGTTGTCGGCTCGAAGTGGGGTTGCAATTCCAATAACATCTTCGAAAGCGCCATCGTAGTAATCGGCAGCAGCCCTACGCGCCTGGTTATACTCGTCGAGATACTTCAGCTTAACATCCAGCACGGCGGCTTGAATGGAATCTAACCGAGAGTTTACCCCTATTATTTCGTGGTGGTAGCGAACGCGCATTCCGTGGTTGGCCACCATTCGTATCTTTTCGGCAATAGCATCGTCGTTGGTAAAGAGGGCTCCACCATCGCCAAAGCAGCCTAGGTTCTTAGAAGGAAAAAACGACGTTGTTCCGATATGGCCCATGGTTCCGGCATGCATCTCGGTGCCATCGGCAAAGGTGTAAGCGGCCCCGGTAGCCTGGGCGGTATCCTCGATAACGTAGAGCTTATGCTTTTCCGCCAGCAGCATGATTGGCTCCATGTCGGCACATTGGCCAAACAGGTGCACCGGAATAATGGCCTTTGTACGTGGGGTGATAGCCCTTTCGAGCCTTTCGATATCGATGGTGTAAGTGTCGGGATCGACATCCACCAGGACTGGTGTTAGCCCCAACATGGCCACCACCTCGACGGTAGCAATAAAGGTAAAGTCGGCAGTAATCACCTCGTCGCCGGGTTGTAAACCAAGCGCCATAAGGGCAATCTGAAGCGCATCAGTACCGTTACCGCACGCAATAACATGGCTGGCACCAAGATATCTTGACAGATGATCCTCGAAGAGCTTAACCTGTGGCCCCTTTATAAACGCAGTAGAGTCTATCACCTCCTGCATTCTACCATCTATCTCCGCCTTTATCTTACGATACTGACCTTTAAGGTCTACCATGCTAATGCCTGTCATCGTTATTCTTTTATTTATACATAAGGCTACAAATGTACTATTTCTATCAAAATGTAGAAAAACAATAGCCCTTAAACGAGATTAACTGCGTGTTTTGACACTTTTTAAACCATCAAACAAAAAAGAAGAGGCGAAACAGCCGCTCCACCTCCACCATTCGACCCAAATGCTACCGATTGAGCAGCTCGGCCACCCGCTTCTCAAGATCGGGGCCTCCAATATCTTTTGCCACAATTTTTCCATTACTGATGAGGAAGCTTGCCGGAATCTCCCTAACGCCATAGCGTGAAGCGGCACTCGACTTCCACCCCTTAAGATCGGAGAGCTGACTCCACGAAAGACCATCATCCATAATGGCCTCAAGCCATCTATCCTTCTTGGTATCGAGCGATATGCCAACAATCTGCAACCCTTTTGCCCTATACATTTGGTACAGCTTCACCATGTTGGGATTCTCGGCACGACACGGGCCACACCACGATGCCCAGAAGTCGAGAACCACCACCTTTGAGGTGCCGATAAGCGATGAGAGCTTTACCACCTTACCCTCGGTGTTGGGAAGCGAGAGGTCGATATAGGGTTGTCCAACCGCTGTTCGCCTCTTTAGCTCGATGGCCTTTCGCATCGACTGTACGAAGGCCGTGTTAGCAACCTCGGGCGAAAGCGCACCGA
>CAXYUU010000433.1:0-3264 GCA_964292015.1 uncultured Acetobacteroides sp. | reverse complement strand
CCTTATAAAAAACAATAATTCGTTCAATTTCTTTATCAAATGCCATCATATCAGAAGAATACAAAGGATTACCTGCTGAATTAACTCCAGAAAGTTCTTTCGAAATTAGGTCAACATCAGCATTATCGTCCACCAATTTATCCGATTCGATAGATTTCTGAACTATGTTTTGACTTGGTATAGCTGGATTAACTACAGGATCGTCAAATAGAGAAGTCTGAACCATTTGCTTGTACATTTCACCTTTTCCCATAATTAGCCAATCGGAGTTTACCCTAGGGAATCGGTGAAGAACCTTTACTATGAAGTCAAAACTCGGTTTATTACGTCCCGAAACCACATGCGAAATACTTGAACGTTGAACACCTATAATATCGGCAAATTTGGCTGGTGTAAGCTGTTCTGCCATTAAAAGTTTATCTAATCGGTCGTTCATTGTTGTAAACATTTAGTGTTACAAATGTAATGATTTATCAGTTACTTTTGTAGTATTGCATCGTTTACATTTGTATATTCAATTCAAACAAATATAAAATAGTAATCCAATTAGTATGCTTATAAAATATCCTCAATTAGTTATAAAGACTTCTAATAATAGATTACTGACACAAGTAGAGGTAACACTCTTAATATTGTGTACCACATACTCTTCTCTTGCATAATATCCGTTATTTTTCATGTTAATAGGTCTGTAAATTGCCTTAAAACCCGTTTAAACAGATCTTCACAACAATTCGAGTACAATGGGGTAATAAGGCTTGTTTATTAGGTTTTAAGCAACGAATCTATCATACTTGCCTGTTGCAATGCTTAGTGCTTGAAGTTATAGTTTATATAAAACCTATAATAATATGATTAACAGTCTAATTACGTAGTACAATATGTGATATTAATGAGTTTACTTAAAATTACATTGATAAATACTCACTTAAAAGTTTAAATAACAATTGTATTTATATAATAAACAGACATATAAGAACTATTTTTACATTGTTTACATTTTTACACACGGAAAAATCAAATGGTTTACATAAAGCAAAACGGCGAAGGAAGAATCCTATATATTATACCATATATAAAAATACATATCATCCTTCTCTGTTTGAAATTCACAAATGTAACCATAATAATTGATCACATTTGTAACTTTGCTTGGTTTTATAATTATTCATTAAATAAATAGCAAAAAGCTCCTCAATATGTGGAACATTACCAAAACAATTTTAGTTTCCCATAAGACTCCCTCCTAATGGCAGGTATAAAAAAAGCAGTAGGCGTTTAACATAATTGTTAAACGCCTACTGCTTTAAAATAAAAAGGATTGGCGATAAGCCGGGTCCTGTTCCTCTTGCGAGGCTCTGCCATTTATCTCGACCGACAGTCACCTGCCAGCTCTAGCGACCTACCCCCCGACTTGAGCGAGCAGCCCTAAGTGTCGGTATACATGGTCTTGCAGCTCACCAGGCGTACGGCTAATCATGTTGCCATGACTACCGGTAGGCTCTTACCCCACCTTTTCACCCTTACCCTGCAAGCAGGGCGGTTATTCTCTGTTACACTACTATACCCTTGCGAGTATCTTCCCGTTAGGAAGCGTGATGCTCTATGCTGCCCAGACTTTCCTCCAGCAGTTAAACTGCTAGCGGCAGAGTGCCAATCCTTTTATTTTGAAAAATCTTTTTATTTTAAAATTACCAAAGTTGCTCCATATCCATAATCCTTAAACGAAGCATCCTGAAACCTAAGTTTTGAATACTTTCGTTCTAAAGTCTTACGAATTTCATGCTTTAACTTGCCATTTCCAACACCATGAATAAATACCACTCGCTTAGTCTTAGAAATTATAGCCCCCTCTAGCACTGTCGTAAAGCGAGCCATCTGCATTTCGAGAATTTCTCCATTAGATAATCCTTCGGCATTATCAGTAAGAGCATCTATATGAAGATCTATCTCTTCCTGTTCAGAAGTGGACTTCAAATTCAATACTGGACGTACATCTTTTTTCTCCTTAAGCGCCCTTGCTAGATCTTCTGGCGAAATAGTAATCGCAGGTGCAGACGGTTTTGTACTAGTTGATACCGTAAAAACGACAGCCTCTTCATCGAAGTAGTCATTTGCCTTAAAGCTGTTAGCCTTCACAAATTTCAGGGGATTAAGCTCAAGGTTCACCTGATCGGGTGTAACAGGAACAAAATCTCTGTTTTTAAAGTAAATAAGGCTCACATTAAAGACCTGTAACTTAGAAAATCCATCGCGGTTTAGCGTGCAAATTCGCGCCTTACTATCGGGCTCCATCAATCCTGAACCTATTGGCATAAGCAACTCGTTACCTGTCCATTTACCGATAGAATAGGCAATTCTATAATCACCATCATTTACAATGAATAGATCTAAATCGGCACTAGAGGCGTTCTGCTTATTAAACGGAACAAAACCTAAAAGTACATTATAGTTATTAGTCGTAGGATCAATTGCATCTTCCTGACTACGCTCTGGCACGTAAAAATCGGAAAACTCATCGTCTTCCTCATCGTCATCTTTCTTCGGTTTGCTTGCTGTAGACGAAGGTCGTTGAACGTAGCTTTCTGAGGTGAAAATACGATCATTCTTCTCGTTAATCACCACTATTTCGTTTACCGAAACTGGGATTTCGAACCCATCCTCATCCTGAACGGCTACAATATCCTTGCTCGTAAACCGAACAACAATACCAGCTCCAGTTGTATTCAGGAACCTTACCTTATCGCCTATCTTGCAATTCATCTTCTTTAAATTAGGAATGAAACCTAAATGGAGAGCAAAAATAGCTAATTTTGTGGGCTTTCTGCTATAAAAAAAGATAATGATGACACCCAACTACCAGCATATCGCAATTAGCGACTTTAACTACGATTTGCCAGACGATCGAATTGCCAAGTATCCACTTGTAGAACGCGATCTTTCGAAGCTGCTATACTTCAGCAATAATACGATTGAAGATAAGTCGTTTACCGACCTGACCGCGCTTCTAAAAGCTGGCGATTTGCTTGTTTTCAACAACACAAAAGTGATACAGGCGAGAATGGAATTTTTCCGTACGACAGGTGCCCGTGTCGAAATATTTTGTTTGGAACCAGCGGACTCTTCGGATTATGAATCGGTTTTTCAGGCAAAAGGAAGCATTACATGGAAGTGTATTGTGGGAAATCTGAAAAAATGGAAGGAGGATACGCTAGAAAAAAAGCTCGATTTGGACGGCGCAGCTGTCACCCTCACTGCACAAAA
>CAXYUU010000432.1:0-3270 GCA_964292015.1 uncultured Acetobacteroides sp. | reverse complement strand
TATTTTCGGTTCCTGCCGAGAATGGGGTGATCGAAAATCTTACCCAAACGCCCGATGCCCGCGAGATATATCCGGCATGGTCGCCAAATGGTAAGTATATTTCGTACAACTCCGATGCTACCGGCGAGTACGAGGTGTATATGATCGAGAATAAGAAGGGTGCTACCCCACGCCAGCTAACAACGGGTTCTAAAGCCTGGAAGTATGCTACCACATGGTCGCCCAATAGCCGCTACCTGAGCTATAGCGATCGTACGCTAAACCTTTGGATCATCGATACCCAAACCGGGAAGAAATCGGTAGTCGATCATGGCGAAATGAGCGAAATAGATGGGTACAACTTTTCGCCCGATTCTCAATGGATCACCTACAGCAAGGAGGCCAGCAATGCTCAGTCTACTGTTTGGGTATACAATATCGCAACAGGTAAGGCTACTCAACTTTTAGATGCAACATTTATTAATGTTCAACCTGTATTTAGCCGTTGTGGTAAGTTCCTGTTTTTCGTTTCGAACCGCGACTTCAACCTTGCATTTTCGAGCTTCGAATTCGACTTCCTGTACAACAACGCATCGAAAATATATGCAGTTGCGCTTAACAACGATGGATCGAAGCTGACGAAGGACAAGAATGATGTCGAGTCGGTTGTCGAAGATAAAAAGGCTGAAGAGCCTAAGTCTGGCAAGTCGAAGGCAAAGGATGAGTCGGCTAAAAAGGAGGAGCTGGTAAAGGTGACCATCGATTTTGATGGTATCAACAACCGCGTGCTTCCTCTTCCTATGGCCGCTGGCAACTACCGCATAGTTGGTACTGTTGATGGTGGACTTTTGTACTCGGCTCAAGATAAGCTGATGCGCTACAACATTGGCGACGAGAAACCGGAGGAGATTATGGATGTAGCCGCACAGGCGGTTCCAACTGCCGATGGCAAGATGTTCTTCTACCGCTCCGGCAGCGATTTTGGTATTACCAAGGTGGCTCCTGCTCAAAAGGCGGGCGTAGGCAAGCTGAATCTGGATAAGATGGAGCTGAAGGTATTCCCTCGTCAGGAGTGGAATCAGATATATACCGATGCCTGGCGCATTTTCCGCGACTACTTCTACGTGGATAACATGCATGGCGTTAACTGGGAAGGAATCAGACAGCAGTATAGTGCGCTGGTACCCTACGCGGCTAGCCGGTTCGATCTCGACTACATCCTAAACGAGGTGGTGTCAGAGGCTAATGCAGGGCATGCCTACGTAGACTGGGGTGATATCAAGCGCGTAAAGCGTGTTGATACCGGACTATTGGGTGCACAGCTGGTTGCCGACGATGCTACCGGCCGTTACAAGATTGCCAAGATTTATGCTGGCGAAAACTGGAATCCTGAGCGTCGTTCGCCGCTTACCGAGCAGGGCGTAAATGTAAAGGAGGGCGATTACCTAATCAGCATTAACGGTAAGGATATTACCACCAAGGTTAACCCTTACGAATGTCTGGAAAATCTTGCCAATGTTTCTGTCGAGATTACCGTTAGCGCCAACGGAACGCTAGCAGGTGCCCGCACCTCTACTATTAAGCCAATTGACAGCGAGCTCGAGCTGATGGGGTTGAACTGGATAAACGAGCGTAGGGCAATGGTGGATAAGCTTTCGGGTGGCCGTATTGGCTACATCTACCTACCCAACACCGCTGTTGAGGGTAACCGCGAGCTGCACCGTGGCATGTACGCCTACCACGACAAGGAGGCAATGGTATTCGACGATCGCTACAACGGTGGTGGTTTTATTCCCGACCATATGATTAACCTTCTAAGCAGGAAGACTCTTGCCTACTGGTATCGCAACGGATTGAAGCCTATGAAAACGCCTGAGGTTGCCCACGATGGCCCAAGGGTGATGCTCATTAACGGCTACTCGTCGTCGGGTGGCGATGCGCTTCCCTACTTCTTCCGCAAGACCGGACAGGGTAAGCTTATCGGAACTCGCACCTGGGGTGGACTAGTTGGCATAAGCGGAAACGCCCAGCTCGTAGATGGTGGCTCGCTATCGGTGCCTCAATTTGGCATATACAACGAAAAAGGGGAGTGGATTGTCGAAGGTGAAGGCGTATCGCCCGATATCGAGGTGGTCGATCGTCCCGAAAACTTAGCCAAGGGCGAGGATCCCTGCATCGTGAAGGCGGTTGAGGAGCTGTTGAAGGAGCTTAATGCTCATCCAACAAAGAAGGTGCCTGCTCCAGCAGCACCAGACCGCAGCAAGTGGATCGAGAAGGAGATTAAGTAGCCATACTTCATCACCATACATATTGAATCCCCGAAAGATCTTACATCTTTCGGGGATTTTTTTTTGTGACTAGTACTCGGTTAAGCTGGCTCTATAAGCTCCGATACCTATGGACAAGCTTACCTGAACAGGAATCGGTAATCCTATCTATGGACGAGCTAATGGGAAGACAACGTGGTACTTGTTTTTGTAGGACAAAACAAGCAAAAAGGCTTGGCGTAAAATTACTCGGTTGGTTGCGGAGGAGTGTTCCGATTTCAATGGATATTATAGCCCTGACGGGTACCATATCTAGTGTTAGACGAACATCCAGCATCCTCTGTTAGGCGAAGGTAGGTGTGTCGTCCCAACGATAGGATAAGCGGATTGCTCTTTGTAAAAATTGAGAGTTCCCGTAAAGCTCCTTTTGTGATTTGCTTGTTTAGTAGGGTAAATGTTTTGTTATGAAATTTTGGTTGAGACTACTGGAGCTGCTGGTGATATATGTGGCCATCCCGCTGCTATTTTACCTTAACTACATCCCGCTGCATAAGCTGTTGACGTTATTTTTAGTTTTCGCCTACTGCTTAGCGGTGCTGCTTATTAACCGCAGGTTCGAAAATATCAGCTTTACCTTTGCCGGATTTAAGGGGTGGTTCGAGCTACTCCTTCGGGTGTTTGCAGCAGCGCTTGTTATTTTTGCACTTACCTATACCATCATCCCTAAATACCTTTTTGTACTTCCGAGTAGTAGTCCGACGTATTGGATTGCTATTTTCTTGCTGTACCCTCTGTGGTCGGTTATCCCTCAAGAGCTGATTTACCGGTCGTTTTTTTTCGATCGGTACAAGGTTGTTTTTCGAAACGAAAAGGTGATGGCCGTAGTAAGTGCCGCCCTTTTCGCGTTTCTCCATATCGTATTTAATAACTGGGTTGCCGTGTTGGCCACCTTTGTGATGGGCCTTTTTTGGAGCTTCGCCTATTTACGGCACCGATCGCTGGCCGTCATATCGGTAGAACATGC
>CAXYUU010000431.1:0-3273 GCA_964292015.1 uncultured Acetobacteroides sp. | reverse complement strand
TTCTCTAACTTCTCTAACTTCTCTAACTTCTTTAACTTCTCTAACTTCTTTGACTTCTCTAACTTCTTTGACTTCTCTAACTTCTCTAACCCCCTACAGCATCAGCTTAAACGACATGCCTACGGCGTTGTTTTCCATGATAGCCGGGCTGAAGGTGAGCTTACCCTTGTCGGCACCCGGTCCCATACGCTGGATGCGGCGAATGACCTTGCCGCGCGAGGTGACAATCTTTCCGTAGGTGTAGCCTATGGCGATGGCCAGCGGGTAGTCGCTTATCCAGTGTACGCCGTTGTTCATCATGGCCAGCCCTACAACGCCCATTACGGTGTAGCCAATGGGGCGGATGAGCTTGTACTCGGGGTAGTTTTCGGCATATATCGTTATCGAGGCCATGGCGGTTGCCAGGTGGCCCGATGGGAAGGCATCGTGGTTGGAAACGTTGCTCTGGTAGTGCGAGTAGGGTGGAAATAGGTGCCACGATCCCGAACCCTCGGTGGTTCTAAACGGGCTTTGCCTTCCGGTGAGACGTTTAAGAACCTGTACCGTAATACCCATGGCGATGTACCCCTCGCCAATTTGCGACGCGGTTTGTATGGCCCGGTTGTCGTTGGTGATAAGCCCCTTTACCAGCACCCCAGCGGTGAAGGCAATGGTTGGCCATCCCTCGCCAATAAAGTAGAGGGTGGAGTTAAGGTTTTGGGGGAGATCCAGAAAGTTGACCTTGGTGCCTCCCATTTTAAACTTGATGGTGTTGTCGAACTTCTGCTCGCCGCTGATGCCCGACCATCGGCCAAACTGCTGCACGGCATCCATTGCCGGACGGTCGATGGTAATCAGCAGGGCGGTGGTGGCCGCCAGTGCGCCAACGGTTATCAACCCCTTTTTCGATATTGTTCGCTTGCCAAATTCGCACCAATCCTTGGGGAGGTTGGTTACAAACTGGTAACCCTTTGGCCGAATGTAGGCGATGGAGGTGGAGTCGTTTACGGTAATGGTGGTGATGTGGCCAGGCTTTACCCCTGCTAGCAGGGTGGTGTCGGTTGCTGCTGTTTTAATTGCTGTCGAGTCGGTAGCGGGTGTGGATTGAGCTGTAGCCGGAAGCGTAAAAATGGCCGCTACGGCAAGTAGTAAGATGGTTTTTCGCATGCTGATGTGTTGGCTTTCGGGCGGTGTGGCGCCTTGGCGGCTATGTTTGCGCGCATAGGGGGCTTATACCGGGCTTCCTAGTTCTCTTTTTTAGTTGTTGATCCGTATTTCACTTTTTTGCAGTGCAAGTATAGTAAAATGAAGTCGTATTTCCCGAAGGAAAATGAGGCGAAAGGAGTTGGGGGACTTGAGATATGAGACTTGAGATATGAGATGTGAGATGTGAGATGTGAGATATGGGATATGCGATGTGAGATGTGAGATATGAGATGGGAGATATGAGATATGAGATGGGCGATAGGAGATGTGAGACTTGAGGTATGAGATGTAGACTTGGGATGTGGGACTTGGGATATGGAGAGGAAATGTGTATGCTACAGGTTGATTTTGAATGGTTGCTTTGCTACGAAGAAATATAGAATAAAACATTCAGACAGAACCTCGGTGTTAGCAGTCTAATATATAATCTCTCAGCCCTTACCCCTTACCCTTCAACTCTCAACCCTCAACTCTCAACTCTCAACTCTCATGTCTCATGTCTCACATCTCACATCTCATATCTCCCTAAATCACCTTATTCCGCCACTTTCCAAAGCGGAGGTATAGCGTGCAAACCAGCAGCATGTAGGTGGCGTAGAAGGTTTCCACAAACCAAATGGTGGTGACGTTTACGCGGGTGTACTCTATCAGAATAAAGGCTATGGCGATGTAAAGAATGATGTCGGTTAGCTCGAGTCCAAAGGCAATTAGCGTATTGCCCGTACCCGATACCGCCATAAAGACGATAAACCCAAGCGACATGATGGTGGCGCCAAGCATTACCACCTTTGCCACCGGAATGGTATCGGCAACCAGCGAGGCGTCGGGACTGTAGAAGCCAATAATATGGGGGAGCAAAGCGTAAACGGCTCCAACCACCACAATTACGCTACAAAAGCTCAGTACCATCGAGCGTTTTACCAGGGTGGCTACCAGGTTGAAGTGCTTTTCGCCCATCAGGTAGCTCACCAAGCTGTTGGTGGCTTCGGCAAAGCCCCATATGGGTACCATCATGGCAATGTACAGGCTGCGGACAATGTTCGAGATGGCCAGCTGGCGTTCACCCATCCGTTCGATAATAAGGAAGATGACAAACCACGCGCTAAACGAGATGAGGTGCTGCAGCATTACCGGAGCAGCCAGCTTTAACGTCTCGCCAGCTATCTGGGGGTTGAACTTGCCAATGGCAAATAGCCCGTATATCTTGGGATACCTTTTATAGATGGTGTAGCCGAAGATGATGGCAAACCCGATCACCTCCGAAATAACCGATGCCAAGGCGGCTCCCTTAAAGCCCAGCTCGGGTAGACCCAGCTTTCCAAATATAAGTCCGTAGTTAAGTATGATGTTAAGCCCCACCGTGGTGATGGTAACCGGAATAAGCACCTTGGTGTTGGCCGTTGCCACGTAGAATGCGCGGAACAGCAGCGTAAAGGCCGCAACGTAGATACCCCAAATGCGGTACTGTACAAAGTCGCCTACCAGCTGGGCTACCTTTTGGCTGCTTACCAGGCTGGGAATAAGGTTCGGCGTGAAAACTTTTATGACCAAGAAGACGACGGTGGCTATGGCCAGCAGCAGCAGCAGCGAGTTGGCAAAGGTTTTGCCAATATCCTGTATTCGATCCTCGCCAAAACGGCGGGCCATGATAATCTGGTTACCGATGGTAAACCCGGTAATCACCATAATGATGGATAGGTAGAAAAGCGCACCCAGAGCACCAGCGCCGAGCTCCACCTCGCCCAGATGCCCGACAAAAATGGTGTCGGTAATGTTGAGAATGGTTTGGCTGATGCTGCCAATAATAATAGGGTAGGCTATTCGCCATATATTTCGGTACGTTATCTCATCTTTCATAGCATGCAAAGGTAGAAAGTTCTGCGATGATCGGTAGGGGGCAAGAGCAAGGATTTCGCGTTTAAAAATAGAGTAGGAACAAGATTCGCTCATTGGGCTTGTTTGTAAAGAAACCCACCCCGCCCTACAGGCACCTCTCCTTACGAAGCAATGTCGTTAAGTTAAGGGAAAAACTGTCCTCGGAGTGTCATCCCGTGCTTGTCACGGAACCGAGCAACGCGAGTTCAGCGT
>CAXYUU010000430.1:0-3285 GCA_964292015.1 uncultured Acetobacteroides sp. | reverse complement strand
CATAGGATTTTGGCGTATTGAGATTAAGTGTTTGTTGAACGGGTTTCTTTTTGAAATTATTGCTGTTGAGGATCCAGTTGTCGGCGGCAGCGTGCCAGTTGCGCATGGGTGCCTTGCCTCCAACCTTCCAGCCGTTGGACTGGAAGTGGTTGAAGAATTTTTGAGCCTCGATTGGTGGGTACCCCTTCTCCTGAAAAAATAGGACAACATCCGGCTGGCTGGGAGGAATGGCAAATTGCTTTTCAACCGGCTTTGTGTTGGCTGGCACTTTTGGTACAACCTTTTTTGGCAGGATTGTATGAATGGAGATGGATGACCCACACGATGGGCTTTTGCTTGTAGCATAGGCGATATAGCCCCAGGCGGCGAACTCCTTTAGGCATCGGTAAAGCGTGTGTGCCGATCCGATTCGCGCCTGCACCAAGATGGTCCCTCTGTTGAGGATGATGCGGCTGCCGAAGTCGGACACCTGCCAGTGCCGTAGCAGGGCAAGGTAGAGGCTGATATGAAATGGGGTAAGCCGCATGTCGGTGGCAACTCTTTCGTAAAAGCCCATAAGCTGGCTCTGAAGCATGGCTAGCGTTTTTGGATGCGGTTCTCTTCCATAAGCTTCATAATATCATCGTATGCGTAGTAGATGGCACCCCCAATTTTGGTGTAGGGTATGGTACCGTTGATACGCAGGGTTTGGAGCGTGCCATCGGAGAGGCTGAGCATCTTGCGTACGTCGGAAGATTTTAACCATGGCTTTTGTTGAGGATTGGACTGCTTTGATTCATTTTGGTTTTACTTTTAAATTTTTGATGTAAAGACTTGTTCCTATCGAACGTAAATATCAGAAAAAAGCATCAAAGATTATGTTGTAAACTACGAATGTTCAGCTTTATAGGGTGCGATCGGTGCGTTAAAATGGGGCTCCTGTAGGAGACGCACCGAATTTGCGGCTTGAAGGTTGGGGATGGTTGGGTTTTGATTAAACTGGGTTAAAACAAAAAAGCCTGTAAATCATTAGATTTACAGGCTTTTGGTGTGCTTTGACGCTTCGTTATGCGGAGAGGGAGGGATTCGAACACATTTTGTAATGGGTGGAAAATTAGTGGGTTAAACTTTACTAACTAGGGTCGTTCACCGAATAGGTCTCTTTTGTTTTGGGATTTTTTGATGGATTTGGGGTGCATAATGGTATGGTGAAAGAGGATGCTTTCTTTCTCTAACCTTCTGTTTTTATCTGATGTATGCCTCAACGGTTGCTTCCGGAATACCTGTAAATGAGGAGAACTCGTTAATGGTGATGAACTGGTGCTCCTGCTTTTGGTTTGCCCGTCGAATTTTGTTGAGCAGCAGCCGTCCGTAACGCTCGCTCTTGCCCGTTATTAGCTGGATATCCTTGGGGTAAATGACTACTCGTGCCTGCTTCATTTGGCTTGTGCTTTATGTTGGGTTTATCTATGGTGCATCTTGGGCTAATGGTTGGATTGGCCTTAACTCAAAGGTACAAAAAAGGGGGCGGTTCTATTCGGCATATTGGGTAAAAAAGTGGATGTAATGACCGATGTAGGAAGTGGTTAGCTTCATTTTTGGTTAAGAGGTTGTAGCTTGTACCTGTTCACAAAAAAATTTAGGTTATGGCAAGACAGGATGGAATTATTAAGCTGAAGGGGAAGGTTGGGGATCTTTCGTTTTACAGGAGTCAGGATGGGCATTTGGCCCGTACGAAGGGTGGCGTGGATGCTTCGCGTATACAAAACGATCCGGCGTTCGAGCGTACGCGCGAGAATGGGGCCGAGTTTGGGCGCGCGGGTAAGGCGGGTAAGCTGATTAGGGATTCGCTGCGCACCTTCATTTCGAAAGGGGCGGATGGCCGGGTGACTAGCCGCTTGACTGCAGAGCTGATGAAGGTGGTAAAGGCCGACTCTACGAGTACTAGAGGTCAGCGCAACGTGCTGGATGGTGAGCTGGAGCTGCTGGAAGGGTTTGAGTTCAATATCAATGCGAAGCTGGGTAGCAGCTACTTTAAAAAGGTGTCCTCAACGATTGATCGTGTGGAGGGTAAGAGTTCGGTTAGCTTTGGCATGATTACGCCAAAGGCTGATTTTGGTTTTCCTGCGGGGGCAACTCATGTTAAGCTGGTGTCGGGAGTTGCCACCATTGATTTTGAGGCAGGGATCTTTGAGGTAAATGAGGCGCAGCCCTACCAGGTGAACCTGCTTACCGGTGTACCAACGTTGCAGGAGGTGGTGCTGAGCAGTACCTTTAAGAAGGCGGAGGTAAAACCGCTATTTTTGGTGCTGGGGATAGAGTTTTATCAGGAGGTGAATGGTCCGTTTTACTCGTTGAAGAACGGGCAGTACAACTCGGTGACGCTGGTTAAGGTGTCTGGGATGGCTTAACCTCAACTATTTATGGCATGGGGAATCCGGAGTTTTACTTTTACAGCCTGATTTCGCTACTGCTGGCTGTTGTGGTCTACTTTCTGAGGCAGCTGCTTGCCGACTTTAAGCGGGTGGAGCGGGATGTGACGGAGGTTAAGGCAACGATGGCGGTGATTAAGGCGGAGTTTAAGGGGATCAACGAACTGATGAACCAGCGGATTGAGTTTTTGGAGCGTCGGATTCACCACCTGGAAACAATCATTTTTAAAACGAGCGAGTATGAAGGGAAATGAGATGAGCCTGGCCAAACGTGCAGCGGCTCCCACCCCAAAGTTCTTTAGACGGGTTCGCACCATCGGACTTTGCCTAGCCGCCGTAGGCGGTGCAATTATTGCCAGTCCTATAGCCTTGCCTGCAGCAGTGGTAACCGTTGCGGGTTACATTGTTCTTGCGGGTGGCGTTATGTCGGCGGTAGCTCAGGTTTCGGTTGACGGTGAGTAGCATCTGAGCGCATGACTGCGGATTATGCTGTGATAGCATTACCGCAGAATCTTTAAAGGAGAGGGTTTTCCGCAGGGGGACCCCTCTTTTTTTTACCTCCCTACATCAAGAGGCGTTTTTTCTTACCCTGTTGAATCAGACGATCTTTCAAGAGGATAAGGAGCTGATGCCAGCGCAGAGGTAGCCATCTTCAACCGATAGCGACCAGCAGGAGGTAGCCCTGGGCTGATGTCAAGTTTTTTTTTCAAAATACTACCCCAGCCCGAGTAAGCGAGGGCATGGGGTGGAGATTTTGGAAAAAACCCGTAGGGCTTGAACTTGACAGCTGAAGCCTAGGGCGGCCTATCTTACGTATCGGGTGAGGATGGCGGGATGGATTGATGGAGCTAAAGAAGTTAGATGAAGTTAATTC
>CAXYUU010000429.1:0-3289 GCA_964292015.1 uncultured Acetobacteroides sp. | reverse complement strand
GCATAAAAAAGGTCGATAGGGGAACGCGTTTTAATACCAACACTCCCGTTGCCGGAAAACCCAGCTCCACCTGCGAATAGAAAGACGACCCTGCCGATAACGGAACCCGCCCCGGTATCTACATCGAAACTAAGGAGCCTTGGGTTAACCCTGGCGTCGAAGAGGCAACCTACAAGGAGCTCGACCGCCTAGGATGGGACGTGGCCACCAAGCCAGCAACCAGCACCGAACATTTTATTACCGACAGCAAGGGAAGAACAAACCGCGTTAACGTGGGTAACACCAACGGCAAGGTTATTCTTCAAACATTCTCGCAGGAGAGCCTACGAAATCTGTTTAAGGTATTCAAGGGTAAAGTTCCAACCTGCTACCTGCTTTGGCTAGGAACTGGAGCTACCGACATGCCAACCGACGACCCACGCACCTATGCCGAGTTCATCAACTTTGGCATCCAAAATGGCGCACACTTTATGGGACCGAGCATTGCTGGAGCACCAAACAACTACCCCAACCTGCTTAAGCCTTGGCAAGCTGGCCTCATTCACAAATCGGGAATGAAATCGCACGCCTACTCGTTTGACTCCAGAGAGCAAATGGCCCAGTACTTTGGCGAGTATAACAGCGGAGTGGTAATCGACGGCATTGCCCTACCCTACGTAGACGGAATGTTTACCAACCGTGCCGACATCACCCTAGACTACTTCTTCGAGAAGAAGATGAGACCGGTTGGCAAGGAGAATTCGGCTACCGAAATTCTCAACAACCTTGGATACTAACCTCCTTAACCTATAGCGAAGATGAAAAAAATAGTACTATACACTGCTATTGCCGCCGGATTAAGCATCTCATCGGCATCAGCACAAGAAATTAAGCTAGGCGAAGGCGACAACAGCAGCTTGGCAAAAACGAAGATCACCATTGGCACTCGCGTATCAATGGATGGAGCCTACTTCTCCGACGATGTTACCCCGCTAAAATCGGGCGCAACCATCCCCGATGCACGTATCCGGATGACCATACAAAACGGAAAGTGGGATGCCTACTTCGATGCCGACTTTGGCAAGGGGGTGTACTCTCAGAAGAACATCTTCCTACGCTACAACTTTACGGGTGTAAACTCGCTTAGGGTTGGATACGCTACCGAATCGTTCTCTGTTAGCTCGCTTACCAGCCAGTCCGACCTGCACTTCATCACCCGTTCGGCTACGGTTAACACCCTAGCACCGGGTCGTAGCCTAGGGGTTACCTACAAGCACCGCGGCAACGCGTTTTACACCGAAACGGGTGTATACTCCGAAAACCTGTACAACAAGCAGGAGGTAGGTAACCAAGGCTTTGCTGCTTCGGGTCGCTACCTGTACGTTCCTATAAATAACGACAACCTGGCTATTCATGTAGGTGCCGCAGCCCGCTTTAAAAAGATCGAAACGGGAGTTGTAGAGGGAACGCCTAGCGTATTTACCAAGTACTACCGCCTAGGTGCCGGACTTGAAACCAACGTCGACCCTAGCGTACACTTCCTCGATGCCAACATTCAGTGGGCAAGCCAGGAGATGAAGTACGGCGCCGAGTTTTTGGCCGTAACACCCAAGTTCTTTCTACAGGGCGAATACATCATCTCGCGCATTGAGCGCAGCCGTCCCGACGAGCTACTATTCCAAAACCAGCTCGGAACACTTTGGAGCTGGGGATCGCTAGCTAGCTGGCAAAAGGGCAACCCCGAGCTTACCCCGCTTAACTTTGGTGGCGGATACCTCGAGCTGGGATACCTGCTTCACGGCAGCTCGAGCTACAAGTACGACACCGACAACGCCCTACTGAAGGGACTGTCGGGCGACAACCTACTCGAAATTGTGGGACGCTACAGCTACACCTCGCTCAACGATGTAAAAAATGGCGATATCTACTGGAAGGGACAGAACAAGTTCTTCCCCGCATCAACCGGAATTATCGACTACCCAGCATCGTCGCCTAGTATTGGTGGGGGCAAGCTGCAAACCTTTACCCTTGGTGTAAACTACAACTTTACCTCTAACGTACGAGCCATGCTACACTACACCCTCTCGAAAATCGACAGCTACAAGCTCGACGACAAGACGGTAAACATGGTGCAGCTGCGCATACAGTATAAGTTTTAACCATCTAGGTAGCGGTATCCTTTGGGTACCACTATCCAATCCCCGGGTAGCAGATACAACATCCCCCTGTTGTATCCACCCAACCATATAAAGGTGCTGGAAATCCAGCACCTTTTTTATTTACCAGCTACAGGGCCAGCAGCCTCCCCTTATCTCGCCTACAAATGGAGCGGCAACACCTCCATCGGTAGCACCAAACTCTTCGGCAGGCACGCCGCCCAATCAGCCTATACATGCGTATTTACGTACCGCTAGGCCACCAACGAAGCCAAAGGCGAGGTAATGCTCATCAATCGCATCACAACACCAGCCACGCCCCCCAGCGCGATGCCCATATTCCATAAGTAGCAATAAGTCGGCATGAGGAACAATCCGTTGAGCCCGGTTCGGTATATGGGCCATCTACCCAAAAGAGACCAGCGCAAGCGACCCCACCTTTAGCAATAGCAGGCACTGCCCTATGCCCAAGTATAATGGTCACCCGTAAGTACAACAAGTAACCCCAAAAAGTTAGCGGTAACAACCTGTAGCATTCGTGGTGAGAGGGTGAATACCACAATGCCACACCTTGCCCGCGGCCTAACATTTCCCATCTACCCAAGTATCCGCCTCTACACAACCTGAGAATATTTTGCCTACCGTTCGGTAGGCCTTGCGCCGTTGGATGGGCGATGTGGTAGCGTTTCGACCTACACCAACTCCACTACCTTTCGGATGGTTTCGAATAAAAGAGATACCGCTAGAGCGAACCGTACAACCAACACACACCCGTGTAGCCATGCTTTAACGATGACTGCTTAACAACGCAGAGCCTCACCACGCCTAAAACTATTTACCTCACCATCTTACTTGAAAGGCATCAGCAAATACCGTAAAAATTATTTTATCGTATTTTATGATATTTTCTTTCGTTTTGTTTTGTTTTCCGTTTTTTATCGTTTCATTTGCATCTGTCATCGAAACATAACGTAAGGTTTTATTAGTCGTAACGAAACCTTTTCGAAACACAACATAAAAGTAAAAGAAGGAAGCAACCATGAAAAGAGAAAATCAAATCCTTAAGATTGAAGACACCAACATCGTTTGGGATTTAGCAATTATCGGAGGAGGTGCAACCGGCCTAGGCGTGGCACTCGATGCCGCACTTCGCG
>CAXYUU010000428.1:0-3292 GCA_964292015.1 uncultured Acetobacteroides sp. | reverse complement strand
CTTACAAAAATGTCGCTAACGTGGTACCGTTGGAGCGCAAGGGCAAGGGTGCTTGGGTCTAATGGTTCATATTTATCGTCATCCTTAACCATCCCCCGATACCACAGGATGCCGTTGCTGCTAAATAGGGTGTAGGCAAGACTTTTTTGGTCGATGATGTTTGCTTTTCCAACGCCAAGGTACCGCTGCATGGTAGCGTTAACGCTATCTTACGAGGCGTTTCTTTCCAAAAAGGTTTTGCTGATTCCAGCATGAACGAATAGGTGTTGGCCGATTACCTCGATATAGTTTTTTGTTCTGAGCCAGCTGCCAAGCTCGGTGTTTGCGGCAAATAGCTCCTTATATTCGAGGTTTAGTGATTTGGCAATTGCCTTATACTTATGGTCGGAATACTTTAGGTTTCCCGAAAGCACCATGTCCTCGTGGTTGCCAACAATAAAGTGGAGCTTACCACCTGCTGCTGCGGCCTCCCTGTCTAGCTTGTAGCAGAGCCAAAAAATGGGCAGCACGTCAACACCCCGGTCGAATACGTCGCCAATGACCACCACCTGGTTTTTACCGTAGCACCATTCGTACCGGTCGTTTATCACCTTACCCGCCTTGAGTATGGATACAAACGAGTCGAAGTCGCCATGGGGATCGGATAGGGCCAGTATCTTTTCGGGTTGAGCATAGCTGGTGGGTTGTGCTGTACTCGGGCTAAGCGTTACGTTAAACCGGTGGTTACCCTTTTCCGATTCTACCATTAGCTCTTTAGGCGCCGCTGACTCAGGATAACTCTTGTCCGATAATTTTCCGTCTTTATCAATGGTTATAATGCGCACCGTACTGTTAACACGGAGCACGTATGGACCATCTGCGGTGCTCTTTGTCTTTTGTGGTTCGTTGTTGTTGGTCGGAACCGCGCACGAGAATAAGGCCGTACACAGGATAAGAAATAGTAAGGTAAGCCTAAACCTAAATTGTGTCGAATTACTGGTCATATAACAGCTGTTGAATTTTTAGAATACAAAGTAGGATTAAGATTTGATTCCTACCCATTAGTCGATGCATTTTGGGTATCCATCGGATTAAAAAGGGGGAAATATGGTAGCTGGCAACAGGTGAAAAGAAGGATGAGCCTGTCGAAAAGATTCATTCGACAGGCTCAACTTCTTTCATTTTACAGGTGCCTTCTTTCTTAATTAGTATCCAGGATTTTGTTGATCCCTCATATTTTGGTTGGCATCCATTTCGTACTTAGGCACAGGAAGCACAACCTTATAGTAGTCCCAGTTGTACTTTTTGGCGGCAGCTACTAGGGCCGTGAGATGCGATGCCCCCTTACGTTCGATGGTTATACCGTTGCGCATGGCATCGAAGAATCGGTGACCTTCGCCCATCAGCTCCTTACGACGTTCGGTAAGCACCTGATCGATGGTTACCGTTCCGGTTACCGATTTAAGAGTGTTTGCTCTGGTAACGATGGCGTTTAGGTATAAAAGGGCTTTCGTGTTATCGGTAGTTTTAACGGCAGCCTCGGCAGCAATTAGGTACACCTCCGATAGGCGAAGTACTGGTATGTCGGACATGCGCCAATCCTCATCGGATCCATTGCCTAGGTACTTGTAGTAGTACTTTCCGGGCATAAGGAGGTTGCGTACATCTTTTGGATCGAGCTTCATGAGGTTCTTGTAGTCATCAGAAGGAATAATGTCCTTATATCCCTTATCGTGATACAGGTATCCAGCCGATTCGGTTCCTGCATTGTCGATTGCCGTATTCACAATTTTAAAGAGCACTTCCGTATCCAATCCGCCAATCCATCCGGCAACGTATTCTGTGTTTGTCCAAAGGCGATACTTGCTCGCGATGGCTTCGGTTATGGTCTCTTCGGCCATAGCTAGCGCCTTTACGTTATCGCCCTTGTAGAGGTAAACACGGGCAAGAAGTGCTTTGGCAGCAACCTTGGTCATTTTGCCCGGCTTCTTGTCGTTGTTTAAAAGAGCAATGGCGTCTGTGAGGTCGGTAATCACCCGATCGTAGCATTCGGCAACGGTGTTACGTCGAGGTTTCTCGAGGTAGGATGGTGCCTTTAGCATAATAACCCCACCTAGCGAAGCTCCGTTATCCTTGGAGTACGGATAGCCGTAAACGCGGGTGACATCGAACAGGGCGAGTGCGCGAAGGGCGAGTGCCTGTCCCTTGGTGTCGGGAGTAATAAACGTTGGATTGGTTGCCAGTATGTTATTGGTTAGGCGCATGACCTTGTAGGGATACTTCCAGAGCGATGTGGGCGCATTATCCTTGTTGTACTGAAACAGGTAGAAGTCGGCACAGCGTTTGGTGTTGCTGTAGGCTTGAGCATCTTCTCCAGTCACGTCGCCGTAGTAGGTCATCCGCGAACCGTAGTACTCGTAGTCTTGCATGGTGCTGTAGATGCCATTCATGGCATATTCCGCATCTTTTGTCGACAAGATTGCCTTGTCTGTTTCTACGGAAGCTTGCGGATCTAAATCCATCCAGCTATCGCTGCAAGAGCAGGAAAATGCTGCTATTGCTAAAAATAGGTAGCTATTTATCTTTTTCATTATTCTCAAGTTTTATTCGATTGGTTAGAAGTTAAGCTCAATACCAAAAGTTAGGGTTTTCATCGGAGGAAGCTCGAAGTAAACCGAACCATTCTCGGGAACTTCGGGATCGTAGTCGTCGTAGGCAGCCCAAGTTAGCAGGTTGCTTGCCGAGAAGAATAGGCGTGCCTTGGTTAGGTTTGCCTTTTTTATCCAATTCGATGGAAGCGAAGCACCTAGGGTGATATTCTTGAGCCTTAGGTGGGCGGTGCTATGAACACGACGGGTTGAACTCCAGTCGCTCATTGATATTTTGTTGTCTACAATAAATACCTCATACTTTGCAATGTCTCCGGGTTTCTGCCATCTGTCTCGGTAGTAAATGGGGATATTTGCATCAGGTTCGCTACCGCCATGCTCGAGCTTTTGAGCTGCATTGTCGTACGAATAACCGCCTAACGAGTAGGTAAAGGTAAATCCGAAGTCAATAAACTTGTAGCTTAGGTAGTTGCTTAAGCCTCCGGTTAGCTTAGGACTAATCGACTTGCCAACAATAGGGTTGGCCTTGGCAGGATCTTCGGTAAGATCTTTCACCAAATTGCCGTTGGCATCGAGGTCGTTAGTGTAGAACTGAGGCATACCGTTAGCGGGGTTAATCCCGGCAAACTCCCTTAGGTAGAAGGTGTAGTAGGGGAGGCCTACCTTACGAATTTGGCTACTGCTAGGTATCTGCTGCTGCACTC
>CAXYUU010000427.1:0-3302 GCA_964292015.1 uncultured Acetobacteroides sp. | reverse complement strand
TGGAGGCAGTGGGGCGTATTTTTTAGTCTGATTGTAACCTTTGTCGCATTGGGTATGTGGCATGGTGCCGGTTGGTCGTTTGCACTATACGGATTAATTCAGGGACTAATTATCTGCTGGGAGATGAAGGTTCCCTTTGTGCACCAAAACCTGCATAAGGTGGTAGGGCGCCATGGGGCTGCTGTACTGCTGGTTATCAGAACCTATCTCCTATTTGCCGTCTCGCTGATTTTCTTTCGACTTCGTTCGATTAGCGATGTGTTTTACTATCTGCGAAACATCTCGTTTGAGATACATAATTCCTGGAAAGAGCTAAATATAGGAATGAAAGATCAGACCTGCATTATTGTTGGTTTTGCACTGCTGCTGCTAATAATCAACTCTAACAGCAAAATGACAAAATTGCTGGAGGTACAACCAGCATGGGTACGCTGGAGCGTATACTACCTATTGGCTTTTGCACTGCTAACGCTCGGTAAATTCGGTACAGATAGTTTTATCTACTTACAATTCTAATAGAACTGTTGAAAAAAATGTCTAATCAATTAAAAAAGCAACCGAAGATACGGTTTTGGATTAAGGTCTGTTTCCTGCTACTGCCATTCTCCTCTATTGTGGCTGTCTACTTCATTTTGGATCCTTTTATGGTCCTGCATCGCTACACACGGTTCGACAGTAGCTTTGTTATGCTTAATGAGGCTTACGTAGGGTGGCAGAACTATATGGTTAATCGCGATTCCATCGGTTACAACTCCTATATATTGGGAAACTCTTGGACCATGGCGTTCAAGTGCGAAGAGTGGGAAAAGCACCTGAAAAAAGGCGATCGCGCAGTTCGCTTTTTTGACACAGGAGAAAGCCTTGGCGGGGTATGCCAGAAGCTTGAGGCTCTCGATTCTGCCGGTGCACGTATCGACAATGTGCTGGTGGTTGCGAGTATACCCCTTATTAAAGATACCTTCCCTATGCAGGATAATGGCCATATTTTTTCGGCCGATGTTGCAAAAATAAGTAAGCTGGAATTTCAGCTGAAATTTTTACAGCAGTTTCTCAAACCAAGCTTTACTATTCCATATATCGACTACTTGATAAGGAGAAAGTATACCAAGCATATGAGTGGAATTATTGCCCCTGTATTTCCCATTCGCGAACCCTATACCAATAACTTTATCAATCCGCGGGAACACGAAATCGTACGTGATGGAGATAGGTTCTGGATCTTGCATAAATCGGAATTTGTACAGCGAACAGAGTCGGGAAAAGAAGAGGAACGCACCATTTTTAGCGAGCATATGAGGTTGCTTCGCAAAATTAAAAGCCTATGCGATAAGCACGGTGCAAGTTTAAAACTTGTCATTGGTCCCGATTACTCGCAGAAAATAACAAATAGTGTGGATAAGGCGCTGTTAAAAAAAATACTGGGTAACGCGGCAATTTATGATTTTACCGGTATCAACAGCTATACGTCCGCAATCCAGAACTACTACGAACCTGGGCATTTCCGTCCTATAGTGGGAGCGCGTATGCTGGAGCAAATTTATAGTGCCAAGCGGTAATCTTTTTTCTTCTTGGACAGATGAATTTTAAGGACAATTGGGAGTGCTCAATATTTGAAAATATACCCGATTACAAGTAGTAGAAAAAGAGGCTGTCTCATAATTACGAGACAGCCTCTTTCTTAAATGTCATTCTTTCAGAGTATTAATACTGGGTTGGGATTTTGAGTACACACCCTCTGTTAGTTTACTTCGTTCCTTCAGGAATTGGATAGTTACTGGTTAATACTCAGTCTTCAAGATTATTTAACTTCAAATTCAGCCAGTAACTCCCGTTTTACGTCCTTCTATTCCCGGTTAGCTTCTATGAAAAATTCCCCTATGCCTCTATCGGAAACCATCCTGGTCGAGTCATAATGGCGTTCCACATGTTATCGGGGATTACCAGCTCGCTTTGGGCATCTTTCGGGATGGCGGTTTTAACGTCTGCCGAGCTGCTCTGAAGTTTCGACACCCAGTCGGGTTCTACAATTAGCTCGCGTCCGATGGCCACCAGCGGAATGCCGGCATCGGCTATGCGCTGGGCGTCGTCGAAACTCTTAACCGAACCTACGCCAACAATGGGAACCTTCGCTCCAACCTTTTGGGCAATGAGTAGCGTTCGGGCCTCCGTGTCGGTGGTGTCGCGCATCGATCCTGCCCAGAAATCCATTGTGGAGACATGCAGGTAGTCGAGCCCCTTTGCGGCAAGTGCTTCGCCAAGCAGAAGCGAATCGGCCACGGTAATACCGGTGGTCTCCATCTCCTCGGGCGATAGTCGGTAGCCCACAATAAATGGCTTTGTGGCATGTTGGCTAACGGCATTCTTCACCGCATCTACCACCGCTAGTGGGAAGCTCATTCGTCCATACACATCGCCTCCCCATTTATCGGTACGACGGTTGGAGTGGGGCGAGAAGAACTGCTGGATTAGGTAGGTGTTGGCACCATGTATCTCCACGCCATCGAATCCGGCAAGTATGGCACGTCGGGTTGCCTGACCATAGGCCTCGATGGTGGCGGGAACCTCGTTTTCGGTCATGGCACGAGGCTCTTGGGCACCTTCGCGTTCGGCCGCCACTGCGCTGGCGCTAAGTATTTCGCCGTTGGGTACCTCTGCGGGTGGGCACATACGTCCCCCGTGGTATATCTGTAGAACCGCCAATGCGCCTTGATCCTTAATCGTTTTTGCCAAAAGAGCCAGACTTGGGATCATCGAATCGTGATGTGCCCCTATCTGTCCAAAAAAACCTTTGCCTTCGGGTAGTACGTAGGCACATGCGGTAACCACCATACCAACTCCCATAGAACGGCGCTTATAGTAGGCGATCTCCTGATCGGACACCGTACCGTCGGGATTTCCCGAAAAGGTGGTCATGGGTGCCATCATGATACGATTTTTCATCTCGATTCCTGCAGTAGGAAATACGAATGGGCTGAGCAGAGTACTGTTGTTACTATTCATGGGTTAATTTTTTATTTTTTTGAACTATTCAGCACACCGCTAGGTATGCTAAGCAAGGATTTAGTCGTTACGAAATTTTGTTAGAATGAGACTTGATGACCATTTAATAAAACGTTCCGATATCAAATAACGAGCAGATGCGGACGAATCCTCGCTGAGTTCTTTGACATCCTATATATACCCCTTTCGGAATACCTTCTCGGGATTCCTAACGGTGGTAGGCCAACCGGCCACTGCCGCATAGGGCGTTACCACCTCTATCTTTTACGGCAGATGCGGCAGTGGAATGGGGGCTCCTTGAT
>CAXYUU010000426.1:0-3314 GCA_964292015.1 uncultured Acetobacteroides sp. | reverse complement strand
TTAAGCGACACCTTGTAGCTGCCCGCTTCTGTGCTAATGAACTCCAGCTTGCTTGTATTAGATATTACCTTTTCGCCTACAGTCCATTTGTAGATTGCATTGGTTGCGCCTGTTACTGTTGGCTCAATTTCCAACACCTTGCACATGTCTACGGTGTAGGATTTGTTGAGGGTAACTTCAATGGGAGTTAGCTCATCGTCCTTGCTACAGGACGAAATGGCGGTACTTAGTGCGAGCAGCGCCGTGGTCAGGTAAAAAAACTTTTTCATTGGACATTTGTATTAAATGGTTTGTAAAAAATTATCGGGTCTTAACTTTTAGGTTGAGGAGGTGAAGGTCGTTTGCGCCCATCACTTCTGTTGACGATTCGCCAAGCCAGCCGCACTCCTGGTTGAGCCCGGTGTACACCTTCACAAAGTCGACGCCTGGTAGGTGTACCTTGTTACCCTTGGCATCTACCGCCCAGTCAATATCAATGGCCGAATCGTCGTCTTCATTTCTAATATTATCCACGTAACCAAAATCGAAAGCGTAGAGCACCCAATATCGGCCTGCACCGCTTTCCTCTTTGGAATTGTTTGGGAGTAATGTTCCCTTGAAGGTTATCTTATCCTCCTTTATCCAAGAGGGGAAGTAGCTTTGGTTGTGGAAGGTGTTTTTCGACTTGTAGCCCGAGTTGCCCTGGTTGTCGGTCCAACGGATGTATTCGGTATCCGACATAAAACCACCATCGGGTTTTGCTGGCTTTTTGGGGTCAGGCCTGTAGTAGGTTATCTCGTAGTTGTGTACTGTTTTGGGGTTGTTGTACTCGCTACCTGCTATTTCGTACCACTCATCGTCTTCGGGTTTTCCGTTCTTATTCCTGTCGTAGGCCACCATAATAACACCGGGTTCGCAGCTACCACCCTTCTTGGGGGCATTGGGGTTCGGATTGGCGTTAGCGTAGAAGGCATTTCCAAGTACTCTGAAATCTCTTATCCCGGGAATATTTACAATGGTATGGTCGAACCCAAAGGCCACGTAGCCTCCAAATCCACCTAGGCTTATCATGTACTTCTTCTTGTTCTCTCCTGCTATGTACTCTTCTACCTTTTTGAGAATAGCCTCCTTGGTATCTCCCTCCTTATAGTCGGGCAGCACGTTGGTAAACTGCCCAACGGCGGGCATAAAGTCGAATATCTTGGCAATGTAGGGCGAGCAAGTCTTGCCCTTAACCACAACGGTCACCTGGTAAATGGGGGTAGTAGCAGCTGCCGTTGCCGCCAACGAAAGCGTGTAAACCCCATTGGCAATGGCGGCAAACTCAACCTTCTTAGCAGAAAGCTCCGTAATCGAGTAGGTTTCGGGGGTGGTTCCCACCACCGTCCATTGGTAGGTGGTTCCGCTTTTTAAGTCCACAGGGGCCTCAATGGTGAGCACCTCACATTGCGATGCCTCCAATGTGGTGGTTGCTATGCCTGGGGTGTCTCCATCTTTATCCGATATATCGTCTTTCGAACAGCTTACCGCTGCCAGGTAGCACCCAAAAACTAGCAGCGCTCTTCTACAAAACATAAGCGTAATCCTTTTCATAGATAATTATTTTTACTACTTAAAGCTATCGGTAAAGAATATGCCGGCAGGGAAATGTGTGTGATTCTTGTAATCGGCTTTTAGTACGGGAGCGCTATCGCCAAACTTCCATACCGAAATATCGTTAATCAGGAAATCCCAGCCGAAGCCTTTTATTGTATTAAAGAATACCTGTCCTGTTTTAGGGTGAACCGCCAAGTTATTGTAAACCATACCGGCATCTTTAATTTTTGTTGCTACATCTACCATAAAATCGGTTTTAGCGGTACCGAAAATATGGCGGTATATCTTGGTCGAGGCGTTGCTAAAGTAGAGCGTATCGCCAATGGCGCTAATGCCTGGAGTAGCACCCCAGCCTGCACCAACCTTGGCTTCCGCTATTTCGTTGGTTTTAATTATGGCATAGCTCGATGGGTTAACCTTACAAATTTGGGCAGGTTTGGTGGTGCACGAAATCCAAAGATTACCGTCGGAAGCTTTTAGCACACCAGATACGTTGCCCGCCATTTTAATGGTGTCAACCTTCTCATTCTGTATCACGTAAACATTTTTGCCAGCAGGTACAAATACCTTGCTGCCAACTACAGCCATTCTATTCTTAGCAGCTCCTTCGGTTCCTTCTATGAACTTCAGCACCTTTGTATCGGTATTAAACAGGTAAACTCCTTTATTGTCGCGTAGGTAAACGCTGTTAGTTCCAACTACCGCTACATGGGTTGGCCACGATAGCGTTGTAGAGAGTTCCTCGTTATAACCAGCCTCCTTTACCAAGGTTTCTGCATTGGCAACTACCAGCATATCGCCACCCATACGATTGCCATTTTGGGCAATGATGTACATCTTGTTGTTGGTAATAAACAGGTCTTGTGTTACGTTGCCTAGCGGTGTTTTATTCACCTTGTAAAAGGCGCTATCGGTTACAATCCCCTTAGGCGAGATGAAAATCAGGGAGCCATTCTCCGAGGTCATATTCCCCTCGTTAAGAATAAACGTACCGTTCTTGTACTTGCCGTATACGGCCACCTTAACCATGGTGGTAGCAACACCACCATCGGGGTTGGTTACGGTAAGGGAGATATGGTGCTCGCCCATATTCACGCCAACAAATGCATACTTCACCGAGCGCGACACCTCTTTACTGTCAAGCATCCATACCACCTGGTAATCCGACGAGTTTTTTACAGCGGCATTCAGCTGCAAGGTATCCTCCTGCGCAATGGCAAGACTACTGTTGGTGGTTATCCCGGCTACTTCAATGGTAGGCTCTGGTGGTATAATATCGCTATCCTTGCTACAGGAGCTAAAGATGGTGCTGACAATCATTACCAAAAGAATCGCGTAAAAAAGTTTTTTTATCATGGTATTTAAGTTTAAGTTCTATTGTTAAAGCCATTCATCGGATGCTATCCAAAATCCGTTCACCTTACAAAGGCAAAGTGCCCGGGAATATTTCCTGCAGTGGTTCTCCACTTAAGCTTACCCTCACGGGTAAAGCAGTAGATGTAGCCCGTAACCACGTAGTTTTGGGCATCCGTTACCAACACCTCCTTCGTATCAGGGTTTACGGCAATGCCGTAGGGTATCATTATCTGATTGTCAGTACCGTCCGTTATCACCTTGTCGGATATTACCTTTTTGCTACGGGTATCGAGAATGCCGTAGGTTACCCTATTCGACTTAGTGACGTAGCTCCACGCTACGCTGTAGTAGTAAAGCGAGTCGCCACTCATGCACATCTCACT
>CAXYUU010000425.1:0-3333 GCA_964292015.1 uncultured Acetobacteroides sp. | reverse complement strand
CCTATTTTTGCCTCCGTATCAAATGTAATCAGAACTTCCTGATCAACTTCAGGCGAATCGTACTGCGAACGAGCAACGTAGAAATCACCTTCGAGTCTATCTACAAGTACTCTCATCTGCTTGCCAATTCTCTTTAAGTTTTTTTGAAGTGCAATCTCAGATTGAATTTGCATAATTATTTCTACCCTTTCTTGCTTAATTTCCTCCGATATACTATCATCAAAGTTTATTGCAGAGAATGTATTTTCTTCTTCGGAGTATGGGAAAACCCCGAGTCTGTCGAATTTCATCTCTTTTACAAACTCTACAAGCTCATCGAAATCGGCTTTATTCTCGCCTGGATGGCCAACAAGTAGAGTTGTCCGAATGGCAATATCCGGAATTTCAGCCTTCAGCTTGTTTATAAGTGCATAAGTTTCCTCTTTATTGATTCCTCTACGCATTTTCTTTAAGACCTTATCGCTTATATGTTGAAAAGGTATATCTAAATACTTGCATATTTTTGGATTGTCTCGAATTACATCAATTACATCTTCGGGGAAGAATGTCGGATATGCATAGTGGAGACGTATCCATTCAATCCCTTTAATTTCTGACAGTCTATTGAGAAGTTCGCCAAGCATACGCTTACCATAGATGTCGAGACCGTAGTATGTTGTATCTTGAGCAATAACAAGTAGTTCCTTAACACCCTTTGCGGCTAAACTTTTAGCCTCTGCAACCAAGTTTTCGATAGGAACAGATACGTGTTTTCCCCTAATGAGTGGAATAGCACAATATGAGCATCCCCAATTACAGCCTTCCGAAATTTTCAAATAGGCGTAATGCTTTGGAGTTGTAATTGTTCGTTCGCCTAGTAGATCAACTTTCAGATCACCTCCAATTGCTTTTACAATATCTTCAAGGTTGTTCACTCCAAAAAAATCGTCAACTTCTGGAATTTCGAGTTGAAGATCTTTTTTGTAACGTTCAGCCAAGCATCCCATTACAAATAGATGACGAATTTTTCCTTTTAATTTAGCATGAGCAAATGAAAGAATCGTGTCAATTGATTCTTCCTTTGCATCGCCAATAAAGCCACAAGTGTTAATTATAACAACCTTAGCACTTGTATCGTTGGAGTCGTGTACAACGGTGAAACCGTTAGCTTCAAGTTGCTTGAATAATCGTTCCGAATCTACAAGATTCTTGGAACAACCTAATGTAACAATGTTTATCTTCTTTTTATTCATCTGCTAGGATTGGTGGGCAGACTAGCTGTTGAATAGCGTTTCTACAAATGTTTTTCTGTCGAAAAGTTGTAAATCATCAACACCTTCGCCTACACCGATGAACTTTACTGGGATTTTAAATTGATCGGAAATACCGAGTACTACACCTCCTTTAGCGGTACCATCGAGTTTGGTAAGCGCAATAGCCGTAACGTCAGTAGCTTTTGTAAATTGTTTTGCCTGTTCAAAGGCATTTTGTCCTGTTGAACCATCAAGAACAAGGAGTACTTCATGCGGAGCATCTGGGATAACCTTTTGCATTACATTTTTGATCTTCGATAACTCGTTCATCAGGTTAATTTTGTTGTGTAATCGTCCTGCTGTATCGATTATAACCACATCGGCATCATTCTTTTTGGCAGATGATAATGTGTCGGACGCCACTGATGCAGGGTCGGGGCCCATTTGCTGCTTAATAATAGTCGAGTTAGAGCGTTCGGCCCCAACTGTAAGGTGTTCAAGTGCTGCTGCACGAAATGTGTCGGCAGCTCCGAGATAAACTTTTTTTCCATTGTGAGTAAGCTGAGCAGCAAGTTTGCCAATTGTCGTTGTTTTACCAACGCCATTAACACCCACAACCATAATAACATAAGGCTTAATTTTGTCGCCATAATTTACATGGTTGTTGTATACTGAGTTGTTTTCTTCGAGAAGCTTAACGATTTCATCTTTAAGAATGGAGTTGAGCTCTTCGGTTCCCATGTACTTATCTTTGGCAACACGATCTTGAATGCGTTCGATGATTTTCATGGTAGTTTCGACACCTACGTCAGACATGATAAGCGCTTCTTCAAGGCTGTCTAGAACATCATCATCGACACGCGATTTACCAGCTATAGCACGCGAAATTTTAGAGAGAACGTTCTCTTTAGTCTTTTCTAATCCCTTATCTAACTGGTCTTTTTTTCCTTTAGCGAAGAAGTCGAATAATCCCATTTTTGTAGGTTTTAAAACGATGCCAAATATAAAAAAAGCTTCTTTATTCAAGAAGCTTTTTTTATATTATTGAAATATCGTAGAAATTACTTTTTATCAAAGAATTCCTTAACGTCTCCAGTCAGAACCATTTCTTCTTTAAACGTATATGATCCAGACTTTTCAGACTTAACCAGTTTGATACATTTGGTAAGTTCCTTACCGCCCCCTTCTTTCTTAAGGGTTGCAACTACTTTCTTTGCCATGGTTCAAAACTATTTAATTTCTCGGTGGAGAGTTACTCTTTTCAAAATTGGATTGTACTTTCTTCTTTCGATACGTGCTGGTGTGTTTTTCTTGTTCTTTGTAGTCACGTAGCGAGAAGTACCAGGCATACCGCTTTCTTTATGCTCGGTGCATTCAAGAATTACTTGAACTCTGTTACCTTTTTTAGCCATTACTTGAATCTCCTAATTAATAAATTCCGATTAGACCTTGAGCTTGAGCTTTATCTAAAGTGCTCTTAAGCCCATTCTTGTTAATAGTACGGATACCTTGTGTAGATATCTTCAAGGTTACCCATCTGCTTTCTTCAACTAGGAAGAATCTTTTGGTCTTCAAATTAGGCTCGAAAGTTCTTTTGGTTCTTCTCTTAGAGTGAGAAACGTTATTACCAACCTGAACTCTTCTTCCGGTGATTTGACAAACTTTTGACATTGTTATACCGTTTTTCTTTTCTTTCTCTTCAAACAGGGTGCAAATTACGTGATTTTATTTGAATTATTCAAACTTTTACCCATCTTTTTTAAGAGATTTCACTCGGTTTTTAAAATTTGAATTCGCAGCATGTTTAAAGCGGCTGTGGTAGCTCGAATTATCGTACGTTCCCGATCTGTTCCAAAGTTAAAAAGCTTTGAAATAGTGCCATTTGGCGATGTAACTGCAATCCAAGTAGTACCAACAGGTTTTAAGTCGGTTCCTCCATCAGGACCTGCAATGCCAGATGTTGCTACTGCAAAATCGGATTTCATTTGCTCTTTTACCCCTTCTGCCATTTGCTCAACAACTAATTTGCTTACGGCTCCTTCGGTGGAGATATGGTAAGGGTTTACTTTTAATATTGTTTTTTTTACATCATCATTGTAAG
>CAXYUU010000424.1:0-3340 GCA_964292015.1 uncultured Acetobacteroides sp. | reverse complement strand
AATTGGTATGGTAGCAGCCTTCTTATAGGTAATGGCTAGCTGTAGTGGAGAACGTTATTTTGGCACATGACAGTGAAATTGGCAGAGGTAAGGAGGGGATAACCGACGTGTATACTTCGTGTTTTGGGATAGCAACGAGCCTTCGTTTTGCTGGGGCTGCCTGATGTGTTTTGTGCTTGGGAGGGGACTACTTTGCCACCAGCATCCGTACGCTTCGCCTTGCGCTCGGGAGAATTGGTTGGAGGGTACAGTACGTATAATGGATTTGCGCTGTTAAGCGACACGTTAAACTAGGAGGGTAAAAAAAGAGGGAGGCTATCTCAATTTGAGACAGCCTCCCCTTACATTTTAGCCTTTTTGACTACTCGTCTTCTGGCCACATCGTTCTACGATACCCTTCAACTAAATAGGTAACGCCTGGTTTTTTAGATGTCACATAGGTAAAGCTGATCTTATCGGCCTTGTAACCCGATGGGGTATCAGCACCATTTAGAACAACGATACCGTTGGTAATCGTAAATGTTTGAGCTGTTGTTGCCGCTAAATCGGGTATTGCGGTTCCTGAAAAAGTTTTTGCAGCAACATCAACGTTTATTTTACCTCTCAAAGCACCACCTGCAGGGAAAGTTGTAGAGGTACCTCTAATCCACATTTGCGTAGTGGAGTTGTCGGTTGTATTGTATGTACCAATAACAAATTTGGATGTTACAACACCTGTAGATGGATTTGTGTAGGTTAAAACATTGCCAGAAGCATCTTTAACCTGTACTTTCCATTCTCCGGAAATTGGGAAAATTGGCGAGTACTCTACAGTGGGTTCCTTCTCGCAGCTAGCAGTGAAGATTGCTAGTGCGATTATCAAAAGTGCAAATTTTATTGCTTTCATTCTGTTCTATGTGTTAAGGTTAATTACTTATGCCACCACATTTTCTTTTGAACGGGATAATCAGACACCTTGGGCGTGTTTGGATTATTGTCAGAAGAAGTATTGGGGAATAAAAGGCGACGCGGGAAGTCTCCTGCAACAAGTACAGAGTACATTGCTGGAGTTAAGGTTCCTAAAACGTAGGTGGCGTCACCTGTATACTTTGAGCCAAGTGCAGGAATTCCAGTTCGGTTAATATCGAAGAATGAATCCCATGCTTGGCACCTTGTAGCGGCAATCCATTTTTGGGTCATGATTGATTTTAACATGCTATTGAGATTAGTTGCATCGAAGGCATAGACACCCTCTCTGAAACCTTTTGCAGTAGCAATAGAAAATCCGAAACGCGTAAATGCTCCGTCAATTGCAAGATCGTAGCTTTCTTTTGCCAAGGCAACGTCTCCAATTCGAGCATAAGCCTCCGCTTTGAGAAAGTAAACCTCTACTGCCGTCATGAAGTAAACAGGATCGATAGCTGCAAAACGAGCTCTAGGGTGAGCTTCTGTTGGAAACTGAAGCTGAGTGTAGGCGTCAGCCGAACCTTGATCTAAACCTCTATAAACATTTGGAGCGCTAGCTGTTCCATCGACATTCTTTGTTACAGGCTCAAAAAATACGGCCACACGTGGGTCGCTGTTGGCATTTAGGAAGGTAATTAGGGTTGCACTACCACGAAGGTTGTTTGCCGTATTTAACTTCCTTCTGTCGTTTTCGAACAGCGGGTTTGAGTAATTTTCTTGGTCGATGAAATTTGCCATTTTGGCATCTGCAGTTAGCAGATCGTTTTCTAGAAGTAATGCTTGAATAGCAGCCTTGTTGGTTTCAAAATCTCTCATTAAAACTTTAAGCTTTAACGATTTTGCAAATTGAATCCACTTGTTGATGTCTCCACCGAAGATCATATCGTTGCCCTTCATGTTTTCAGCAGCAACAGCATCCGCTTTCTTTGCAATTACCTCGTCCAGAATCTTGATAATGCCTGCATTTACGACTTTACCTTCATCAAACTTTGGAGTTACATTCAATTCTCCTTGGAGTGCTTCTGTAAAAGGTATTTTTTCATAAAAGCTGGATAGAATAAAGAAGTCAAAAGCGGTCATCACCTTGGCAGAGGTCCAGTAGCTCCAAGCCTTTTCAGTTTCAGCTTGGGCAATGGCGATTTTAAAGTCGGCCAGTGCGCCAGAATACATTGAGGACCAAACTCTGGAAAGAGTTCCGTTAGTCATGTTGTACGAATCAATTGTTTTATACTGATTCGAACTGTTGTTTTGCGTGTAGTGCTGAGACCAAATAGATCCAAGAAGTTGAGCATCGCTACCAAGCTGAGAGGACGACCATGCTACACCAGAAGAAACAAGCAGCTTAGTTGCAGATGTTGCCGGATAGTCTGGGGTCCTATTTATATCAAGTTCGAATGCATTATCGCAAGCTGAAAATAAAGCTAGCAATGGGAGCAATACGATTAATGCTAATTTATTTCTGTTCATCTTATTCCTTTTTAGGGGTTATTTAAAATGTAATTCTCAAAGAGCCACCAAAGTTCCTAACAGTTGGAGCAGCAGAGAACTCACCCGCTTCAGAGGTAATATCATTACCATAGTTGGTTGCTTCTGGGTCAACAAAGTTATTGCTCGATGGGGTCCACATAAAGAGGTTTCTTCCTACAAGGCTAAATTCAACACCTTTTACCGGCGTTTTAGCAAGGATACTTTGAGGAAGCCTGTACGATAGCGACAGCTCTCTAAGTTTTACAAACGAACGAGTTATAAGAGACTGCTCCATTAACGCGAGGTTAGTAGAAGAGGCATTATAGTAGTTGTACATTGAAGAGTTCATGATTGGAATATCATTCTCGGCAAAACCGCCGCCAGCAACTTGCTTAACCGAATTTGGAACTAAGAATGGTTGACGCTCATTATACATGGTTGAAGTGGCAGTACCATTCCACATAAGCATGCGGGCAGTATTGCTGTAGAAGATACCTCCTTTACGCCAGTCTAGAACGGCATTTAATCCAAAACCTTTGTAGCTAAAGCTATTGGTAAAGCCAACCACGAAATCGGGAGTAGACTTGCCTACCACCTTACGCGAACCCGGAATTACTGTTGGGATACCGCTAGCATTAACAATGGTCTTACCAAAGTTAGCGCTGGTAGGGTCTGTAACAGTGGCAACTTCAGGAACTGTAAAGATACCTAGAGATTCACCAACCTTAGCAGAGAAGTAAACAGTTGAGTAGAAGCTGGCAATGTCGTAGTTGGTTACATTATCCCACAACTTTTTTACCTCACTAACATTCTTCGAGAATGTTGCACCTAGCTGCCATTCAAATCCATTTTGGATTTTAACAGGAATACCTGTTAAGCGGATTTCAACACCTTGATTTCGGATCTCACCAACATTACGAGTACGTGA
>CAXYUU010000423.1:0-3349 GCA_964292015.1 uncultured Acetobacteroides sp. | reverse complement strand
TGGTTTTGTAGGACAAGTGGGTAAAACCTACCGGCTTACCATCGTCGTTGATGGCCAAACCTACACGGCAACTTCAAAAATGCATCAGGCACAGGCAATGGGCGAAGCCACCTCCGGCAGATTCGAATTCGATGGTAACAAGTTCGAAATACGGTTATCCTTCACCGACAACCCCGACAAGGGAGATGAAATCCTGTTTAAGTACGCCATAAACGGGGTACTGGTAGACACACTCGATAAGTGGTCCCACTACAACGACCTGCTTACCAACGGCACCTCCTTTCTCAACATCCGTATTTTTGGAGACATCGATGGCAAGGTAGGCGATAAGGTAACCGTTTACTCCTACTCCATCAGCAAGGAGTATTCCGACTTTATCAGTGCAGCCAGAACAAGTACCATGGAGCCAATGCCCTTCTTTCCTCCTCCAGGTGCAAAAATCACCGGTAATATTTCGAATGGAGCCGTAGGCTTTTTTCAGGCATCAGCAACACGAAAGATTACCACTTTGCTCCGAAAGTAAAAGGATATAAAACAACTATTCAAAAAAGGATGGCTCATGCAGGTGAACCATCCTTTTCTGTATAACACCATACCATAAAGGTAAACCGTTACAAGTAAGACTCTCCTCCAACGGGTAAGTTGCCAACCTTGTTACCTTCAAAATGGCCATGGTTCATTCGACCTGCCCAGTAAGGTGATTGGTACCATACCGAAACAGCTAGAGTCCCCATCTTCGCCCCCATTAAGCTCAATGATGGAAAAGCACCAACACCGTCTATATCGCACAACGTACGATGATGCCAGCATACCGCTATGCTGGCACTTGAGGTAAGCGTAATCAACATAAGTCAACTGTACCGTACACGCTAAAACATTTTCCAGCGAAAGTTCCCCTCCATTAGGTAAACCTACCTGCTGCCTATACCCGTATATTTCGTTATAAAGCCGACTGTAGACAAAAGCACAAAAGAAATTCCAGCTTTATTTTAGTATATTGCTGCAAGCCAAACCGTACAATAATGATATTTACCCTAAACAACCTCCTTCTAATCGGATCGGCGCTACTGGTATTTAGCGTATTCCTCAGCAAAACCACCAAGTATGGCATTCCGGTGGTAGTGCTCTTTATGCTAGTAGGTATGCTTGCTGGTATTGATGGTCCTGGAGGAATAAACTTCTACAATGTTCAAATATCCAAATTCATTGGAACTCTTGCCCTTATCCTAATCCTCTTTTCTGGCGGTTTAGACACCCGCTATACCGACATTCGCTCCATAGTCAAACGGGGGGTGCTGCTTTCCACGCTTGGTGTTGCCATTACAGCAATCCTTACCGGATTCTTTATTAGCTATACCACCGAGCTTAGCCTGAAGGAGGGACTTTTACTTGGCGCCATCATTTCGTCGACCGATGCTGCTGCGGTATTTACCATTCTCCGTTCAAAACAAATGGGGTTGAAAAATAACATCCGCCCGCTGCTCGAGTTCGAAAGTGGCAGCAACGACCCCATGGCCTACCTGCTTACCATCATTTTTATCATGCTTATTAAGCAGCCCGATACAAGTATGGGCTACTACCTTTGGTTTTTTATTAAGCAATTTGTGCTGGGTGGCGCAGTAGGGATTGGCGCTGGATTTATTATTGTGCGAATAATTAACCGCATCAACCTAAGCTTCGATGGACTTTACTCCGTACTACTGCTTAGCCTTTCGGTACTAGTATTTGGCCTATCCGACCTCATTGGGGGAAACGGCTTCCTTTCGGTTTACATGGCGGCCATTATTCTTGGTAATAACGAGTTCATTCATAAGCGAAGCCTGGTTAAACATTTCGATGGTCAAGCTTGGATGATGCAAATCATCATGTTTCTTACCTTGGGATTGCTTGTTACCCCTTCGCAGCTAGTACCGCTAATTGGCATTGGATTACTCTTCTCTGCATTCATCATGCTGGTAGCACGACCTATTGCAGTGTTCATATGCCTAGCAAAATCGAACTTCAACACCCGTGCAAAGGTGTTTATATCGTGGGTTGGCCTACGTGGTGCCGTTCCCATAATCCTATCGATTTATGCCCTAGATGCCGGAATAAAAAATGGCCCAAAAATCTTCAACCTAGTCTTCTTCATCTCACTTACCTCCGTGCTTCTTAAGGGAACTACCATAGCCTCCCTTGCCCGAATTCTCAAGCTTAGCGTACCAATGCACATCCGCAAAAAATCGACGTTAGACATTGAGCTGGCCAACAAGATTAAGTCGATTGTCATGGAGCTGGAAATCTTTCCAGAAAACAGGTGCGTTGGCAAGCATTTAGTAGACCTCAACCTGCCCGATGGCATAACCATTTCGATGCTCAATCGCAACAACAACTTCTTTGTCCCCGATGGGTTTACCACAATTATTGAAGGCGATAAGCTAACCATAATGGCCGACTCGCTAGACTCGCTAAAAGAATTCCAGCGGAAAATTGGCCTGCTATAATACCAGAAAACGTTTCAGCACGAACCGTGTATAAATACGAAAGGCTGCTCCCTATTTGAAACAGCCTTTATTCGTTTAGCAAACAAGCTCTCGACCCCCATCACTGAACCAATACAGTATACTGCCATGGTAGCATGCTGATGCTCTTAGATGCACCATAATGCGTTCCCCTAAAAAAGTCGGTGGTGGAAAATGAAGGAGTAACAGCAACCGACATGTCACCACTAAAGTTGAATATACCAATTACAAATTGACCATCTTTCTCGCGTTCGACCGTAAATATCTTACGATTACAGTCGAAATGGTAGCTGAACGATCCACCCCATTCGCCATTCCATAGCGCCTCATATCTTTTCTTCAGCGAAATCAGCTTGGTATAAAATATGGCGAAATCAAGGTTTACATTCCACTCTATGCAATCCTTTTCAAAAAAGCTTAAACGATGACTTAACGCAGCCTCCTGCCCATTATAAATCAGCGGGATACTTGGTACAACAAAAGAAAACACCGCCAGCTGACGAGCCGCAAGTCCCATTCGCTCAAATTCAGTACCGCACCAGCTATTCTCATCGTGGTTCGAAGTAAAAACTAGTCTCATATCGTTTTTGGCAAAAAGCATACTTTGCTTTTTAAAGTAACGATCTAAATCTTCGACCCTATTCTTTCCCTGCGTAAGGCCATTCATAATGTGATGAAGATCCCACGAATAGGTAGCATCAAATGTTTTTCCAAGTAATAGCATATCTATCTCCATACCACTGAGTTCATCTATACTACATTCAATTATGTCATTATCATTAGTTTTTACCACTAATGCACCGTCAAATGATATAGAAAAAATAGAAACTATATCATTTTTTAATTTT
>CAXYUU010000422.1:0-3355 GCA_964292015.1 uncultured Acetobacteroides sp. | reverse complement strand
ATTCCGTCAATATAGCATAATCGTTGTTCTTTTATTCGTTTCTTTATCTTCATTTGGGCAGGTTCGCAAGCTTATCCGTAAGGGAAATAAGGAGTTCGATAAGGGTAACTATTCACAGGCTGTGCTTAGTTTTCGTCAAGCACAAGCCGTAGATACAACATCGGGAGATATTACCTATAATATAGGTAATGCACTATTCAAGCAAAAGAAGTATGAGGAGGCCTTGGGCGGATACCAGAAAAGTATCAGGCAAAGTAAGGAGCCAGGCAGCTTGGCGATGAACTTTCATAATGCTGGGAATGCCTTCTTTAAGCTGAATAAGTATCAGGAAAGCGTCGATGCTTTTAAGAAGTCGCTTAGGTTTAACCCCAGCGACAACCAAACCCGGTATAATCTTGCCCTTGCTCAGCAAAAGTTAAAGGATCAGCAAAAAAACGACAACAAGAATAAGGACAAGAATAAGAATAAGGACAAAGACAAGAATAACAAGGACAACAAGAAGGATAAGAACAAGGACAATAAGGATAATAAAGACAAGAATAAGAAGGACGATCAGAATAAAAACAAGGATAATAAGGACAACAAGCAGAATCAGCCACAGCAGCCTAAGATATCAAAGGAAGATGCTCAGCGAATGCTTGATGCGCTACAAACTGGCGAAAATAAGGCTCAAGAGCGTATAAAGGCTCAGCGAGTTAAAGCACAAAGTCGCAAACCAGAGAAGAATTGGTAGAAATTATAACGTAATATGAAACGAATAGTAGCTATAATAGCCTTACTTACATTTTCACTTGGTGTCTTTGCCGATAATGTCACCTTTGTAGCAAAAGCACCTAGAGTGGTTGCAGTAGGCGAACGATTTCAGCTAAAGTACGATGTGAACGTAATGCCTGATGATTTTTACAATCCCGACATTAAGAATTTTGACGTACTTGCTGGACCTAACATGTCTCAGTTTAGAAGTACCACTGTAATAAACGGACAGGTTTCGTCTTCAAGCCAAATATCTTATACCTATATACTTGAGGCTGCACGGGAAGGAAAGTTTTCGATTCCTGCAGCAGTGGTAAAAATAAACGGTAGATCGTACCCCTCAAATGGCTTGGTTATTGAAGTTGTAAAGGGAGAAGCTGCTGCATCAACTGCCAATCGTGGTGGTGGAGGAGGTGGTGGTAGTGTTCAAGAATCTAAAGGGAGCAGTAGGGGATCCGTTTTTCTTAAAATGGATGTTAATAAGTCTACTTTATACAGGGGCGAATTCCTAATAGCGACTCTGAAACTTTATACAAGAACCGATCTCGAAGGACTTGGCGATCCTAAGTTTCCTTCTTTTAATGGCTTCTGGAATCAGGTGGTAGAGGATAACGATCTGCGACTTAATTTTGTTCGCGAAAAATATAATGGTAAGGTGTACGATGTTGCCGTAATACGTCGCTACGTACTATTTCCTCAGCAGGTTGGTAAATTGGTAATTGATCCATTTGAACTTACTGCTGCTGTTGTTGAACGTGCTGCACCTCAAAGTGCTTTTGATGCTTTCTTTGGAGGGGGAGGTACACGCGCTCGTAAAAGGTTGTCGAGTCCGTCTATTTCCGTGTCGGTAAAGGAGTTGCCCACAGGAGCACCTTCATCGTTTAATGGTGCTGTTGGCTCATTCTCCGTATCTTCAGCCTTGTCTAAAACTAAGGTTAGGGCAAACGATGCTGTTAATCTCGTAGTTAAAGTGTCTGGTAATGGGAATGTTAAGCTGGTAGAAACACCAAAGGTTGAATTTCCAACGGATTTCGATACGTTTGATGCAAAGGTTACCGATAATGTAAAAACAACGGCTTCCGGTTCAAATGGTACGAAAACTTTCGAATACTCGTTTATTCCTCGTAGTCAGGGTAAGTTTACCATACCTGCGGTAGAGTTTACCTATTTTGATACGCATACGAGAAGTTACAAAACGGTTAGAACTCAAAGTCAATCTATCTACGTAGCCCCCGATCCAACAGGTGGTGCTGGAAATGGATTACAAGGAGGAGCCGATAGTGAGAATATTAAGCTTTTAGGTCAAGATATTAAGTATATAAAAGTAGGATCAACAACGTTAAGCCATAAAGGTCAGTACTTCTTTAATACGGCTACCTATTGGCTCATTCTATTGCTTACCATAAGTGCGTTAGCTGCTGCATTTGTTTTTTTGTCAAAACGCGAGCGCGAGAATTCTGACGTAGTCTTTACCAAGAATAAACGAGCGAATAAAGTAGCACATCAACGGTTGAAGAAGGCGGAGATGCTAATTAAATCGGGCGATACCCACGGTTTTTACGAGGAGATGCTCAGAGCTTTGTGGGGTTACCTTAGCGATAAGCTTTCTATTCCTGTTTCAGATCTTTCGAAAGAGCGGGCAAAGCAGCTCTTAGAGGTAAATGGCGCTGATGCGGCAACCATTCAGACACTTATCCAGATTATTGAAGAATGTGAGTTTGCTCGATATGCCCCAGGTGGACAGGGAGACGAAAAGTCGGATAGGTTTAACCTTGCCGTAGAAATTATTAGCAAACTCGAACAACTGAAGAAGTAGCATGAAAAAGATATCTGTCATACTCATCGCACTATTTTCCTTTATAGGTATTGCTGGTGCACAAAGTCTTGATCAGACTTTTGAACAAGGTAATAAGCTATACGCTGAAGGTAACTTTAAGGCTGCTGCATCTCAATATCAACTTCTTATTGATGCAGGGAATGCTTCGGCTAAGCTTTACTATAATGCAGGGAACGCATACTACAAGCAAAAAATGTATGCAAAGTCTATTATTAACTACGAGCGAGCCTTTAAGCTTAATCCATCGGATGGTGATATAAGTCACAATCTACAGCTTGCACGTTTGCAGATTAGGGATAGGGTTGATTCTGTACCTACGTTTTTTCTAGTTGAATGGTTTAATGGTCTTCGTAACCTACTAAGTGGAAATGGATGGGGTTGGTTAAGCTTGATCTCACTTCTTCTTTGCGGCGTGCTTTTTATATTTTACCGATTTACCGGTACTCTACTGGTGAAAAAGGTAACCTTTGGTTTGTCATCGTTTTTTATGGTTGTTTTCGCGTTTTCGATATGGACGGCCAATGTTAAAACGAACAAAATTAGACATCCGGATACTGCTATTGTAATGTCGCCGGTTGTGGTTGTACGCAGTTCTCCCGATCAAAATGGGAAAGATTTATTTGTAGTACACGAAGGAACTAAGATAACCTTTACCGAAACACCCCCTGTACCGGGTTGGCGAGAAGTGAAAATTGCGGATGGGAATACTGGTTGGATAGAAACAAGCTCACTTGAAATAATCTAAGGTAGAATATTCAACTTACA
>CAXYUU010000421.1:0-3367 GCA_964292015.1 uncultured Acetobacteroides sp. | reverse complement strand
GAATAACCGCTGGATTCATCCATGGGAACAGGATGCTACTTTTTCCATCTGCCACAACCCCAATCTACCCCAAGCAATAACGTCCCATGCGGCAGCAGGCAGGTGCTACATCGGAGGTGCAAGAAGTTAAATGGAAGTAGAGGGAAGCTATTCGGGAGTTATACGGAAGGAACATTCGGAGAAGTCGGAGAATATTGAAGTCAGAGAAGTCAGAGAATCCGCCAACGGATACCCCCAACTCCAAGCCCCGCAGGGGCGATATATACCGGCCGAGGGTGCAGCCCTCGGAATCTCGGAAATTTGAAAATTCGGAAACCCGCCATCACAACACCCGCACATCACAATTCCCGCACGCCCCCCCAAGAATAACAACCATCGGAATTCCAAGGTAGTTAAAGCCCCGCAAGGGCGATAGCTGAATAACCCCTGGATTCATCCCGGGGAACAGGATGTCCCCATCCCATCTGCCGCCACCCCAATCTACCCCAAAGCAACAATGCCACATGCGGCAGCAGGCAGGACAGGTTTCGACGCTCGGAATTTCGGGCGGCTATCCCAAAGGGTAAAAACTAGGATGTCAAAGAGCTCATCGAGGAGTCAAAACCGCCCCCTCGGCTTAGCGAGGCATCCCACCGCGCTGTGGTAACCATGATCAACCACATGTCGTGCTGAACAAAAAGCCTTGTCCCGCTAACCGTAACGCGAACATTACAGCTAGCGGGATGCCAGACTATACGGACAGGCTATAGGAGTATTACCGTTTGCAGCTGACTCCAAGGACCGGCAATCTCGGGATGCTTGGTATGATACCACCGGAAGTAGATGTACAGCTGTAGCCCAACATTCGACGCCCCTGTTGCCAGTACGAACGTCGACTTAGACGACATATCCGTATCCAACATTTTATCAGCGGCCGAAGTAGGAGCAGCAACCCCCACCATATACCGGTACTGAACCCCGTTGGCTCCATCCAAAATGGCCGCACGCGACCCCTTGCCGTAGCACTTCACGCTTACCGATGCACCACCTAATGGCTTTAGCACCATCTCTACCAGATCGGTTATCGGTGTTTGATTCGTACGACCTTTCTTTTGTCCACTTCCGGTTGGGATGTGGAACATTTCGAAATCGGTTTGAGTAGCATTATCGGCGATGGCGATGCGAGCCGTAAAATGGGTCGTCTCGTCAAAATTGTGAGCCTCATCAATAATGGAATTTAGCTCATTAATCACCGCTGGGGTGCACGAGTTAATCTTGTCTAGGTACTTTTCGTAGTGGCCAATCCATCGGGTTAGTATGACATCCCATATCACCATGTGAGGCTCGGGGATGTTTAACCTTTTACCATTTGGCGGAGTACCCTCGCCTAAGTAGATGTTGGTACTGTGCACGTAGTTATTAAACTTTTCCTTATTACGTGGAATGCACGATGTTGTTATTACTACCATTTTTTAAAGATTAAATTAAACCTCTTGTTCCTCTTTTTGTTTTTTTGTTCGGTTAAATTGGATATCCTAAATGCAAATTAGAGGCAAAACGAGGCAAAAAAAATACCCATTTGGGTACCTATTTTGCCCATTTTGAGCAAAAACGACCATTTTTGAAAAATGCGACCGCTTTTTTTCCGTATCGGCCCCATAGCCCGAGCCATTGCGCTCTACGACACATCGGTCTGCGGAATAGGTAGAACTCAGTAACAACCCGAAGCTATGACAAAAAGGACACGGCTCATCGAAAAATTGATCGACCAGTACCAGCTAAAACAGGTATCACCCAGCAGTACCGACTATGGATGGCTGCACGGTGTTTGCGAAAACTCCCATGCGGCTAAAACATCGCTAGCGGTATGCGATTTGGAGCAGGAAAGCTACCAGTTTATGGAGATGCCCCACACTCAGTTTTCACACCTGCTAACATCACCCATTTCCATCAGGCAGTTTCGGCAGCTGATCTGCAAAGACGACCACGACCATTTCGACCGCTCCCTGCAGTTCGCACTCGACTTCATTGCCAAGTACCACCCCATCGACGTGGGCAGGTACCTCCTCACCTTCGAGTGCCGGCTAACCGACAGCAACCTACATCACCACAACATGCAGCTTAAGTACTGGCTTATGGGAACCCATGCTCCCGCACAGCTGCCGGCGTTAACCCTGCATATGATGGCCATTAACCGCAGCAAGGGATCGATTTGCCCTTCCCGAACCGGATATATTGTGGATATGTACAACAAAATCATCGTCAAGTCGTTTGGTAAGCAGAGGGTTTCCAACAAGGATGTGGAGGTATACAAGAAGCTCGAAAATTGGAAATTCATAAAAAAGGCATCCAAAAGTCTGAAAATAAAATATGAAACGCTTAAAAAACGGCGAAGGGCATTTCTACAGAAAACAGAAATTGAATCGGATATAAAACAGACTGCTATAATGATATTTACTGGGGTAAAGTAACCCCGGCTCCTTGTTGCTTGTTTTTAGGTTGATGGTGTAACAGGTAGTGGTAAAGCAGGTTAGTGCTTATGCCGTTGGTTGCATGTCGCCGTATCAGCCCGATTATTATAGCCACTACAACTGCAGCTATAGCTTTTTGAGCGACAGTTATAAAGTTTTGAGCGTTCGTTATAAAGTTTCGAGCGACAGTTATAGTTTTTCGAGCGACAGTTATAAAGTTGTGAGCGTTCGTTATAAAGTTTTGAGCGACAGTTATAGTTTTTCGAGCGACAGTTATAAAGTTGTGAGCGTTCATTATAAAGTTTCGAGCGACAGTTATAGTTTTTTGAGCGACAGATATAAAGTTGTCAGCGTTCGTTATAAAGTTTTGAGCGACAGTTATAGTTTTTTGAGCGACAGTTTTAAATCAATCAGCAACATTTTTTGTACCCCCCTTCGTTTGGCTAATACATCCCCATTTCTTTTTACCCCCAATAGGCTGCGGCTATAAATTGGTATTTGCCACCAGCTGTCTGAATCACCGATTCGACAGATTACTCTGATTACACGGATATCCTTTAGTATGCAGCAACCATTTATAAGGATAGCATCTTTTCTGTGAAATCTGGGTAATCAGCTTAATCGGTGATTCAGACATGGTGGGGAGGCTCGCAACCCTTTATCTGAATCACCGATTCGACGGATTACTCTGATTCCACGGATATCCTTTAATATGCAGCAACCATTTTTAAGGTATAGCATCTTTTCTGTGAAATCTGGGTAATCAGCTTAATCTGTGATTCAGACGTGGCGGGGAGGCTCTCAACCTTTTGTCTGAATCACCGATTCGACGGATTACTCTGATTCCACGGGTATCCTTTAGTATGCAGCAACCATTTATAAGGATAGCATCTTTTCTGTGTAATCTGGGTAATCAG